>JAVWGW010000014.1:0-17463 GCA_036640375.1 Raoultibacter sp.
TCGCCCTGCCTGGCCACCGGTCTGCCTGAAATTTCAGCCGATGGTCTGGTGTATACCTTCATGCTGCAAAAGGGCGTGAAGTTCCACGACGGTACCGATTTCAACGCCGAAGCGGTCAAGGCATCCATCGAACGTCAGCTTGCACCAAACTTAACTTCCGACATGCCGTATGCAACCTTCGTATTCGGTTCGGAAGAAACGGGCACCGGCGTCAAAACGATTGAAGCAATCGACGAAAGTACGGTAAAGGTTACCCTGCGTGCGGCCTCTGCGCCGTTCCTGAAAAACCTGGCCATGGCACTTGCTGCCCCCATCGTTTCCCCGACCGCGCTTAAAGCGGCCAACGGCAACATTGGCGAAAAGCCCTGTGGCACCGGCCCCTACAAGTTTGTTTCCTGGACAAAGAGCGACAACGTGCGCCTGGAAGCCAACCCTGAATATTGGGACACGGCAACGGCTCCGAAAACGAAGAACATCATCTTCAAAATCATTCCGGAAAACGCCACGCGCGTAACCGCCCTGATCAATGGCGAATGTGACGTTATCGATGGCGTGGATCTTTCTGTGGTTGACCAAATTACCAGCAACGGCTTTAACCTGTTCGCCGAAGACGGCATGACCATCAACTATATGGCCTTTAACACCGATAGTGGCATGTGCGCCGATCAAGAAGTGCGCCACGCTGTTGCCCAGGCCATCAACGTTGAAGAACTGGTGAAAACTGTCTATGGTGAATATGCCACCATCGCCACTTCAGTTATGCCTATTTGGATGGCTCCTTACGACAAAGATATCAAGCAGACCGCCTACGACCCCGAAGCTGCCAAAAAAACGCTGGCGGCCAAAGGCGTGACGAAGCTTGCCTGCATCACGTATTCCAACCCGCGCCCCTATAACACCAAGGGCGGCGAAGAACTGGCCAAGCTGATCCAGGGCTACCTGGCTGAAGTGGGCGTTACTGTTGACATCACCCCTTACGATTGGACGGCGTACAAAACCAAGGTGCAGACCGATCCCTTCGACATCTGCTTCTATGGTTGGACGGGCGACAATGGCGATCCGGATAACTTCATGAACCTGTTGGCCGACCAGAACTGGTCGATGAATGTGGCTCGCTGGAGCGATGAAGCCTACAAGGATCTTATTGCTAAGGGCTTAGCTTTGCCCGATGGCGCCGATCGTGATGCTGTATACAAGCAATGTGAAGAAATGGTTGCCACCAAGCAGCCGTGGCTGCCCATTTCGCACGCGAAAAACCTGTGCGGCGTCAGCCCCAAGGTGGAGGGTTTCTTCTATCATCCCACGGGTGTTGTGTATATGAAGGGTGTTACCAAACAGGCCTAGGCGCAAGCGGATAATTGCATGTTATAATGCTAACGTTTTTGTGAAAGAACGAATGTTTTACGTTGCATTTGGATGAAAATTCATTTTCATTTGAAGGTATCGAAGCCGGGGGTCATCGACCTCCGGCTTCACGCGTGTTTCGCCGTGGCAAGCAAGCAAGAAAGGAACTTCAGTGTTCAAATACATCCTAAAGCGAATCCTTATGGTGATTCCTGTTTTGTTGGGTGTGTCGGTTATCATCTTCTTCATTACTCGCGTTCTCGCCCCAGACCCCGCACCCGTGGTTTTGGGCGAGCACGCAACACCTGAAGCGATGGCGGCATGGCGCGCCGATAACGGGCTGGCTGACCCTTTGTGGCAGCAATTCATCAACTTCATCGGCGGTGCCTTGCAAGGCGATTTGGGAACATCGTATTATTCCAACCAACCGGTGACCCAAGAAATCATGAATCGTTTCCCCGCTACGGCTGAACTGGCCATATGTGCCATTTTGGTGGCGGCCTTCGTCGGCGTTACGCTGGGCGTTGTGGCTGCGGTGAAAAAGAACAAAGCTGCCGACCACATAAGTATGCTCATAGCCTTGGTGGGTGTGTCGATGCCTATTTTTTGGAGTGGCATTTTGCTCATCATCCTGTTTTCGGGCGTGCTGCATGTGCTGCCTTCAAGCGGGCGCGTGTCTCCGATGTTGCAGCCTACGGGCGGGACGGGTTTCTTCATAATCGACACCATTGCCCAAGGTAATTGGGCGGCTTTAGGTGATGTGCTGGTGCATTTGATTTTGCCCACGTTCGCGCTTTCGCTGTATTCCATGGCCATCATTACACGCATGACGCGTTCGAGCATGCTCGACACGCTCAGCGAAGATTATGTGCGCACGGCACGCGCCAAGGGTCTGTCAAACGGTGCCGTCAATATCAAGCACGCTTTGCGCAACGCCATGTTGCCCGTGTCCACCGTTATCGGCCTGCAATTTGGCAGCCTGCTGGGCGGCGCGCTGCTGACTGAAACGGTGTTTTCGTGGCCAGGCATTGGCAAGTTCACGGTGGATTGCGTGTTGAAGAGCGACTTTCCGGTGGTGCAGGGTGTCGTGCTGCTTATCGCCGTCATCTTCGTCATCATGAATTTGATTGTCGACATCGTGTACGCCTATCTGGACCCACGTATTAAATATGGCGCGAAGGAAGAGGGGTGATCCGCGTGACGAAGAATAAGCTTACGGCTAATCCGACCATGGACAAAACGACCACCTTGGTGCGCGTTGAAAAAGAAAAGCATGAAAGCATCTGGAAAGATGTGATGGCGGGCATTATTTCTAACAAGGCTTCGTTGGTAAGCTTAGTAGTTATTATTGTCTTGGGCGTTATTGCCATCACCACCAAGTTATTCCCGGGCATTTTACCCTATGACCCCTTTGCGCAAGATTTGTCGCAATCGCTGCTTGCCCCTTCGGCGCAGCATTGGTGCGGCACCGATTTGCAGGGACGCGATATTTTCTGCCGTATTTTGGTGGGCACGCAAATTTCGTTGACGGTCGGTTTTGCCGCCGTAGCGTTTTCGCTGACTATCGGCGTTATTTTGGGGTCGATTGCCGGGTATAAGGGCGGCATTTACGACACGATTATCATGCGTGTGATGGATATGATGTTGGCCATCCCTTCTATTTTGCTGGCCATTGCTTTTATGGCCGCGATGGGGAAGGGTGTTGAAAAGGCCGTCATTGCTATCGGGTTGGTGGCCATACCCGAATATGCGCGCATCGTGCGCAGCGAGATTTTAGCTATCAAGGAAAACGATTACGTGGCGGCAGCGCATGTTGTGGGCAATTCCAACTTCGCCATCGTGTTTCGCCATGTGCTCCCCAACGTGATGCCTTCCATTATTGTGCGTGCGACGCTGGGCATTTCCACGGCGGTGCTTGATACGGCCGCGCTGGGCTTTTTGGGCCTGGGCGTGCAGCCACCCCTTGCGGAATGGGGCGACATGCTTGGCCGCGGGCGCAACGAAATATTTAGGGCACCGTGGTTGATGATTTTCCCCGGCCTTGCTATCACGCTGACCGTGCTTGCCTTTAACCTGTTGGGCAACGGTATACGCGACGGCCTTGACCCCAAAGCAAGGAAGAGGTGATCGCATGTTGTTATCGGTAAAAGAATTAAGCACCGACTTCCCTATGAAAAAGGGCATTGCGCATGCGGTTGAATCTGTCAGTTTTGACGTTGATAACGGCGACATTTTAGCCATCGTTGGCGAATCGGGCTCGGGCAAATCGGTCACGAGCTTATCGATCATGGGGCTTTTGCAGGAGCCAGGTTTTGTGGCGGGCGGCGAAATTCAGTTTGAGGGCAAAGACTTAGCAAAGCTATCCGAAAAAGAGATGCGCAAGCTGCGCGGCAACGATATTGCGATGATTTTTCAGGAACCGATGACCTCGCTTAATCCCGTCTATCGCATCGGCGATCAAATTGTGGAAGCCATCCGCACGCATACCGATATGAACAAGAAAGATGCCCGCGCACACGCCGTCGAAATGCTGCGTCGCGTAGGCATTCCTTCGCCCGAAAAGCGCGCGCGTGATTATCCGCATCAGATGTCGGGCGGTATGCGTCAGCGTGTCATGATCGCTATGGCGCTTGCGTGTGATCCCAAGCTGCTGATAGCCGATGAACCCACCACGGCGCTTGACGTGACAATTCAGGCGCAAATTCTCGATTTGCTGCGGCGTCTGCGCGATGAAACCGATATGGCCGTGCTGCTGATCACGCACGATTTAGGCGTGGTTTCTGAAGTGGCCGACCGCGTGGTTGTCATGTATTGCGGTCAGGTGGTGGAAGCCGCAGAAGTGCGTTCGCTGTTTGAGCGGCCAATGCACCCCTACACGCTTGGCCTGCTGAAATCTATCCCGCGTCTGGAAGATGACGACGATAAGCGCCTGTACGTTATTGAGGGGTCGGTGCCTAACCTGCTGGATATGCCCACCGGTTGCCATTTTTCTGACCGTTGTGAGCGCTGCATGGATATCTGCCGTCAAAGCGTGCCGAAACTGGTGGATGCGGGCGACCATCAGGTGCGCTGTTTTTTGTACGAAAATTCCGAGGGTAAGGTGGATGCGGGTGCCGATACCGCAGTGATAACGGTGGAAGGCAATGAATTGGTTGTTGAAAACGCCGAGGAGGTTGCCCGATGAGCGAAGAAAACAAAACTGCAAAACCCGAGATTCTGCTTGATGTGCAGCATTTAACGAAGCGCTTTGCCGCCGATACCGATTTTTTCGGGCGCACAAAATCCTACGTGCAAGCTGTGGATGATGTCAGCTTCCACATTCGCAAGGGTGAGGCGTTTGGCCTGGTGGGTGAATCGGGCTGCGGCAAAACGACCGTTGGCAAGATGCTGGTTAATCTGCTGCGTCCCACCGAAGGCAAAATTTTGTTTGAGGGTGAGGATTTAACGGCCATGGAAAGCGCGCAGCGCAAGAAATACTGCCGCGACATCCAACTGATTTTTCAGGACCCCTACGCATCGCTCAACCCGCGTATGCGCGTGGGCGACATCATAGCCGAGCCGATCAAAACGAATAAGCTTCTGCCAAAAGACCAGGTGGAAGCACGCGTCAATGAACTGCTGGAATGCGTGGGCCTTGCCAACTATATGCGCAACCGCTATCCGCACGAATTTTCCGGCGGCCAGCGCCAGCGCGTCGGTATTGCGCGCGCCTTGGCGGTGAACCCGAAACTTATTGTCTGCGACGAACCGGTGTCGGCCTTGGATGTGTCCATCCAGGCGCAGGTGCTCAACTTGCTTGATGATCTGAAAGAAGAATTCGGCCTGACCTATCTGTTTATCGCTCACGGCCTCAATGTGGTTAAGCACGTATCTGACCGCGTGGGCGTCATGTATCTGGGCAAGATGATGGAAATCGCGCCGAAACGCTCGCTGTACAGCGATCCGCTGCTGCCCTACACCCAAGCGCTGCTTTCCGCCATCCCCACAACCGATCCCACAACGAAGCGCAATCGCATCATCTTGGAAGGCGACGTGCCTTCGCCGATCGATCCGCCACCAGGTTGCCGCTTTGCCAGCCGCTGCTTCAAAAGGATGGAAATCTGCGACACGGTCGAGCCTAAGCTGCGCGAAATCAAGCCCAACCACCTGTGCGCCTGCCACCTCTACGACTAAGCCCCACAGGGCAGGAGCACGCGCGCAGGCCACTCACAACACGCAACGCACAAGCCCCGTGCGTTGCGTATGCATCACCGCTGCAGAGTCTTTGCAGCAAAAAACCGCCCTCGGGCGGTTTTGTTGTTTATGGTGGGCCCAGCAGGATTCGAACCTGCAACCAAGGGATTATGAGTCCCCTGCTCCACCGTTGAGCTATAGGCCCTAAGCAGATGCGTTGCGACACAGTGTGCAACGCCGAATACGTATTCTAGCGCAAAATGCCGCTGTTGTGTGCAAAATACTATCAGTACACCATACCCATGGCCTGGCATACTTCGTCGAGGGTGGCGTTTGCGATGGCGTTTGCTCGTTTGTTGCCTTCATGCAGCACATCTTTGATGTAATCTAAATCACCCTCAAAGCTGCGGCGACGTTCGCGCATCGGTGCCAAGTAGTCATTTACGCTTTGTGTCACATAGGCCTTAAGCGCCCCTGACCCCGCTTCGCCGATTTCATCGGCAATATCTTGTTCGCTGCGCCCTGTGGTAAGGGCAGCAGTGGTAAGCAGGGCGGCCACGCCCGGGCGGCCTTCCTTGTCAAAGGTGATGCAGCGCTGCGAATCGGTGGGGGATTTCTTGATGCGCTTGGCCGTTTCTTCTTCGGTGGCGCACAGCATAATCGAGTTGCCATAGCTTTTCGACATCTTGCGGCCGTCTAAGCCCGGAACTTCGATGACTTCGTTTAAGATGCCTTCGGGTTCGGGGAAGACGGGCGCATAGCGTTCGTTGAAGCGCCGCGCAATGGTGCGCGTCAGTTCGATGTGGGGCAGCTGATCTTTGCCCACGGGCACGATGTTGCCCTTGCAAAATAGGATGTCGCAGGCTTGGTGTACGGGGTAGGTAAGCAGCAGACCGGTCAAAGCATGACCCGAGGCCTCCATTTCGGCCTTTACCGTGGGGTTGCGGTGTAATTCGGATTCGGTAACTAGCGACAAAAAAGGCAGCATCAGCTGGTTGGACGCCGGCACGGCCGAATGCGTGTAAATCATCGTTTTTTCCGGATCGATGCCGGCAGCCAGGTAATCCATCACCATGTTATACACGTTGTCGGCGATGTTTTCGGTGGTGTCGCGGTCGGTGATAACCTGGTAATCGGCAATGATGATGTTGGTGTTCACCCCCATATTCTGCAGCGCCACACGTTCTTTAATGGTGCCAAAATAGTGCCCCATATGCAGGCGCCCCGTGGGGCGATCGCCGGTGAGCATCGTGTATTTTTCGGGGTGCAGGGGTAAATCCGCGCGGATTTCGGCGCTGCGTTTTAAGCTGGCATCAAAGCTGGTAGGTGTGCTCATGGGCGGCATCTTTTCTCTGGGTGGCAAGTTACACAAGAAACCATGATACGACAGATTGCTAGCTTTGGGCACCGAAGTGCTCCGTTTTTCCACGCTTTTATAGGCCGACAAGCACTTCGACGGTGTAATGGTCGGCCTTAAGTTCGGTTTCCCACACTTCGGTGGCCACCACAATTTTTTGGGCGGGATCGATGCGGGCGGCTTCGGCAAACGCTGCTTTGAAGCAGTTTTCAAACCCATCGCGCGTCAAATGCTTGCCAGAAAATCTGCCACCGGGCAAGGTGGTTATGCGCGCGGGCTTTTTTGTTGCAGCGTGCGCGGGTTCTGTCGGGGGAATATGCACTTCTAAATACGTGCACACTTCCCACGCGGCCCCCTGCGGCAAAAAAAGCATCCCCTGAAGGTAGAGGGGGAAAAGTTCGAGCCGTTGGGCTTCCTGATAAAGGGCGGTGATGGCGGTGGCGTAGCGCTTCGCATCAAAGGATTGTCCCACCCAGGGAAGCACCAGCGCCGTGCGCTCGGGCAGCGTGCGCTCGTAGTGATCCGGCGTGGCGCGAAATTCCTTTTGTGCGGCTACCTCCTCTAAATAGTCATCTATTTGAAACAGCGCCGAATGTGCTTTGCGCAGGTTGGCAACGGCAATGCGCCGGCCTCGATCAAGCAGCGTGACGGTATCAAGCGATCCGTCGCCCTTCGTGTAATCCGCTAAGTCTTTTAAGGGTATGCCCAGTTCAATGCAGGTAATGATAGTATCTATGTCGATCATCTGATTCATGGAATAGTAACGATAGCCACTGTTTGGGTTGATGTAGATGGGCGCTAAAATGCCCAGCCGTTCGTAATAGCGCAACGATTTCACGCTGACGCCTTTCATGTTGGACACTTCTCCGATGGAAAGTAATTCGTTTTTCATAATTCTCCTTGACTCTACCATTAGGGCATAGTTTAGCCTATCTCACGGAAGAAAAGCGGGTCGCGCCTGCATCAGGGCGCGCCATAAGGTAATGAAAGAGGAAACACATGAATCCGTATGTCATGCTCATCTCTGCCGTGGTGGCGGAGGTGTTTGCCGATTCGATGATGAAGCTTTCGGGTGGATTCAAAAAGAAGTTGCCGATTGTGGGTGTTGCCGTAGGGTATGTGATTGCGTTTTACTGCATGTCGCACACCCTTGAGGTATTCCCCTTAGGGCCTGTATATGCTGCCTGGACGGGGCTAGGGATTGCCCTTACCGCTGTGGTCGGCATGATTTTTTGGCACGAAGGCTTAAACCTTAAGAAGGTTGTGGGTCTGGTTGCCGTTATTGCCGGCGTCGTTGTTTTGAAGTTAGGGGTATAACATGCCACCCTTTGTTTTGTTAGCAATTTCTATTGCCGCAGAAGTTTTTGGCGTCAGCATGCTAAAGCTGAGCGAAAGCTTCACCATCTTAGGCCCCTCCTTGTTAACGGTGGTGGGCTATGCTATATCGTTTTCGCTGCTAATCGTAATACTGAAGAAGATGCCCCTAGGCCTGGTCTATGGCATCTGGGGTGGGGCAGGAACCGTGCTGACGACCGTTATTGGTATTGCGGTGTGGGGCGACGCCTTCAGCCTGTATACGGGCCTGGGCATTGCGCTGATCGTTGTGGGTATCTATCTGCTTAATAAGGGTACCGAAGAAATCGAGGAAGCGCGCACCCTTGCCAAGAAAAGTGATGCGGCGGCGGTGTAGCGCTGCTGCTGCCCCCTTGGCGCTGCTGCCTACGTGCTTACCCCTTTAGGCCTTGCTGGGTTTGGGGTGGTGCGCGTGGGCTAAAAGCTTGCCTGCGTAAAGCGCTCAAACGATCCGTAGCGCGCATCAATGGCCTGCCAAAAGGCATCCAGATAGGCGGGGCGTGCTTCAAACAAGGCTGCCATAACGGCCAGTTCTTTGGTGCTTAAGGTGCTGGCCAGGCGCGCAAGGTCGCGGCGGTTCATGTCTGCATTCAGCGTATTCGTTTTTAGGTAGTCGCGATAGATTTCTGGCATCGGTACGCCGAGTGCGCGCTGTATGCAGGCACACACCACGCCCGCGCGATCCTTGCCGTTGACGCAGTGAATCAGAAGGGGCGCCGTGGTGGCCAGGGCGGCATCGATGATGCTGCGCAACGCGGCGCCGTGCTGCGCGATGGTGGTATACATGTGTTCCATGCGTTGCCCGGGAAGCCCGTAGGAAGCTATGATGTTGCAACTGCGGGTAAGATTTGTGCGCCCCTCATCATCTTGCAGATCGTCTTCAAGCACATGGATGGCCAGGCTGCTGGCTAAAAGCGCTTCGCCCGGGTGGCGTTCTGCCTGCTTGCGCAAGTCGTAAATAGCGGTGATGCCCAGCTGGGTAAGGGCGCACAGTTGGGCCGCTTCGATGCTGTCGAGCGCGCGGCTGCGATAGAGCACAACACCGTTTACGGCGGCGAAAGGGCGCACGCCAAAACGAGGTAAGGGGCAATTCGGGGTCATGAGCGTTCCTTCCTTGCGTGAAGTGGGCGGGTCATAGTTGCAAGGATACGGTAGTTTTGAGGAAAAGGTGGGGGAAAAGTGCGCGAAAAAATTTTGAAAATAGGGTATTGCGTTGAAGGGGCATCTCCAGTAGAATAATCGCTGCTGCAAAAGCACGGGGTGTTAGCTCAGTTGGTTAGAGCGCTGGCCTGTCACGTCAGAGGTCGCGAGTTCAAGTCTCGTACATCCCGCCATTTAAAGCCTGAAGACACGAATTCGTTCGTGTCTTTTTTGCATTTTAGCTCTTCGCGCTGTTCCCTAAAAAGAGCCAGACGAATTGCTCCTCTGGCTCTTGATTCAAAGTGTCTGTTTTTCGTTGCGTTTCAGGGTGCCTACGCTTTTGTTTTTGGGCGTCCTATCTGCTTTGGTTCTTCCATTCTGGCTTTGACGCTCCAGAGATACACATAATTGTTGCGCCCCTGTTTCTTTGCTTCAAGTTGTCCTTTGCCAATCATTTGGCGAACGCGTGCGGGAGACACATCGAGCATTTCCGCAGCTTTTTTAGAGGGGACAAACGCCGTGTTGGCATCGATATCGATAGAGATAGCAACCAAAAGACCATCGAGGGGATAATCGTACGTTGCCCCCGGAAGCTGTTTATCGTTTTCTATGTAATCATCGACAATCAGGTAAAGCGCTTCCGCTGCCATGTCGGCGGCATCATCAAGGGTATTTCCTTGGGTCATCACATCAAAATCAATGAGCAAAACATCATAGCCGTCCAATTCGTTCTGAGTAAATAGAGCGGGATAGGTATAGCGCATCTTGGTATTCCTTTCGCTTCGAGCTTCTGTGTTTATTTCCATCCCGCCTTTTTCCTGATGCTTTCCCAAACTCCTTTTGAAAGCTCTTTGTTGTGATAGGGAAGGATTATCACTTCGCCCTTCCTTGTCATCTTTTTGTGTGAACCCTTTCCGCCGTTTTCCTCCCAGCCTTCCTTGAGCAATTTTCGGTATATCTCTGGTGGCTTTGGTGGCATTGTGCCTCCTTTTTCGGTAAAGTTAGTATAACTCATACGTAATACTAACTCAACAGAAATAGTTAATCGCTTTGCGGGTTCTAGTGAAATTCGACTTCTTATTTTCCTAAACTTTTAGATACAAAATAATTAAAGAGTGATATAGTTTAGCAACTAAACTTGTTGAGCGTATTACAGAAGGTAAGGGAGGCAAAGATGGCAGCATCATCTGCCGAGGCCATGCGGGAGCTTTTTGAAATTATGCAGCGGTTTCGTCAAGATCGGCTTCAGGCGCTTGCCTTGCCTGAAGGGGTTACTCCGGCCGAAGCGCGTGTGGCGCTGATGATCTATCGTCAGCAGCAGGCCGAAGAACCGCTGCGCCCCAGCTGTATCGCGCAGCACATGCACGCAACGCCTAGCTCGCTTTCTCAAACGCTTAAAACGATGGAAGAAAAAGGGCTGATCGAACGGCAGCGCAGCACGCAGGATTCTCGTTCGGTATCGCTGGTGCTTACCGCAAAGGGTACGGCCACAGCCTGCGAAGTGCAGCAGCTGTTTCAGGCGCACATGGATGCTGTGGCGCAAGAGATTGGGCAAGAAGATATTGAGCATTTAACGCGCACGCTCAAACGCATCATCGCCTTCCACGAAAAAAGAAGCAGTGAGGAATAATCCATGCGTATAGTTCGTTTTCTTAAGGAATCAAAGCTGGCCGTTGCTCTGATTATTTTGTTGTTGATCGTGCAGGCGGGCACCGATCTTGCCTTGCCGCACTACACAGCCCAAATCGTGGATGTGGGCATTCAGCAATCTGGTGTCGAGCGCGTGGCGGCCGATGGTATGCGGCAAGCCACCTTCGATGAGGTGTGTCTGTTTTTACCGGCGGATGATGAAGCTTTTGTGCGCAGTGCCTACGCGCAAAACGATGCGGGGGTATACCAACTTACTGCCACTGGCGCAGCCGCGTTGGCCCGCCTTGATAGCGTGCTTGCATTGCCGCTGGTCATGGTGCAGTATGCCGCACAGATTCCCGATTTTAACAGCGATCAGCTCATGACTGCTTACGCAAGCGGCGCTGTGACAAAAGATCAGATACTTGAAATGGTCGATAAAGCCAAAGCCGAAATGGGCGATATGAGTGATGCGCTTATCCAGCAGCAAGCCATTACGGCTGTGCGTGCCGAATACACGGCGCTCGGCTACGATTTGGGCAGTATGCAAACCAACTACCTGCTGGGGGTGGGTGCACAAATGCTTGGCCTGGCGGCGCTGGGTGCGCTGGCTGCCATCGCTGTGGGACTTATCGCTTCGCGCACGGCGGCGAAGGTGGGAGCCCGGCTGCGTGGCCGCCTATTCAAGAAGGTGGTAACATTTTCTGATGCCGAAGTGCAAAGCTTTTCGGCGGCTTCGCTTATCACGCGCGGCACAAACGATATTCAGCAAATCCAGATGGTCACGGTTATGTTGCTGCGCATGGTGTTGTATGCGCCCATCGTGGCCATCGGCGGCATCATCATGGTAAGTCAAACAAACTTGGCTATGAGCTGGATTATCGTGCTTGCTGTGGCCATCATTTTCGTGGTCATCATGGTGCTTATGCGCGTTGCGCTGCCGAAATTCAAAATCATGCAGGTGCTAATCGACAAGGTGAACTTGGTGTCGCGCGAAATACTGACTGGCCTGCCCGTCATTCGAGCCTTCGACCGCCAGCCCTACGAACAGGCCCGCTTCGACGACGCCAGCCATACCCTCATGCGCACGCAGCTGTTCACCAATCGCATTATGACGTTTATGATGCCTACGATGATGCTTATTATGAACGCGGTATCGGTGCTGATCGTGTGGGTGGGCGGATCCTACATCGACACGGGTACGATTCAGACGGGCGATATGATTGCGTTTATCACCTATTCCATGGTTATCATCATGTCCTTTTTGATGATCGGCATGATTTCAATCATGCTGCCGCGTGCCGATGTGGCCGCCCAGCGCATAAACGAAGTGCTTGACACCAAGGCCTCCATTGAAGATGCGCAAACGCCGCGCGATGGCGAACTTGCCCCTAGGGGCGGCGCAACGCTGGCCTTCAACGATGTGACCTTTGCCTATGATGCTTCAAGCGAACCGGTGCTTGAGCACATAAACTTCACCGCGCAGCCGGGCACAACCTGCGCCATTATCGGTTCGACCGGTTCGGGCAAATCAACCATCGTTAAGCTGATCGAGCGCTTCTACGATGTGAACAGTGGATCGATCACGCTTGATGGCATAGATATTCGGGATCTTTCCCAAAAACAGTTGCGCGCCAACGTGGGCTACGTGCCACAAAAGGCGTTTTTGTTTTCGGGCACCATCGGATCGAACATCGCCTACGGAAACGAAAACATGCCCGCCCAGCGCATAGATGCGGCTGCCGCCATCGCGCAGACGGCGGCGTTTGTCGCTTCGAAGGAAGAAGGCCTCGATGCCCCCGTTTCCCAGGGCGGCACCAACGTTTCGGGCGGTCAGCGCCAGCGTATCGCCATTGCGCGCGCCATTGCGGCGGGCGGCCGTGTGCTGCTGTTCGACGATAGCTTTTCTGCGCTGGATTACGCCACTGATGCGGCCTTGCGACAAGCGCTGCACACCCACGCCGCCGATAAAACCATCATCATCGTGGCGCAGCGCATTTCCACCATTTTGCATGCCGACCAGATTGTCGTGTTAGATGAAGGCCGCGTGGTGGGCTGCGGCACGCACACCCAGTTGCTCAAAACCTGTGAAACCTATTTAGAGATTGCGACTTCCCAATTGAGTGCAGCAGAACTGAAGGGAGGTGATGCGCTATGAGCCAAGACGCAGCCAAAGCAGCACAGATTGGCACAGGTAGGCCTGCGCGCGGTCCTATGGGTGGCCACGGCATGGGGCATATGGGCGGCGGTGCCAAGGCGAAAGATTTCAAAGGCACGCTTAAAAAGATGCTGCAGTTTATGGGTAACTTCAAAGGCGCCCTGGTCATCGTGTTCCTGTTTGCCATCGGGTCCACCATCTTTACTATTGTGGGTCCCAAGGTTTTATCCACCGCCACCACCGAGCTGTTTACCGGCATAGCTGCCAAAATTGCCGGCACCGGTGGTATCGCCTACGACAAAGTGGCCGAAATTCTGCTGTTCACGCTGGGGCTCTACGTGCTTTCGGCCGCGTGCTCGTTTGTGCAGGGCTGGCTTATGAGCTCCGTTTCGCAAAACATCTGCTACCTGTTGCGCAAAAAACTTGCGGCGAAAATCGACCGTATGCCCTTAGGCTACTTCGAGCGCAGTTCAACCGGCGACACGCTTTCGCGCATCACCAACGATGTCGATACGCTGGGCCAAAGCCTCAACCAGGGCGTAACGCAACTTATCACCTCCACCACCACCATCATCGGCGTCACGATCATGATGCTTTCCATCAACCCGCTCATGACGCTTATCACCGTGGTTATTTTCCCCATTTCTATGGTGCTTATCATGGTGGTTGTGAAGCGCTCGCAAAAATACTTCAAGGCGCAACAGGCCACGTTGGGCGCCATAAACGGCCAGGTGGAAGAAACGTTTTCGGGCCACGCCATCGTGCGCGCCTTCAATCAGGAAGAAGTGGCGATAGCGGCCTTTAACGAAACGAACGCAAAGCTCTACGAATCCGCCTGGAAATCGCAGTTTATTTCCGGATTGATGCAGCCCATCATGAACTTTGTGGGCAACCTGGGCTATGTGGCCGTGGCGGTTTCGGGCAGCGTGCTTGCCGTGCAGGGCATTATCACTGTCGGCGACATTCAGGCGTTTATCCAATACGTGAAAAACTTCACGCAGCCCATCACGCAACTGACGCAGGTTTCAAGCGTGTTGCAGCAGATGGTGGCTTCGGCCGAACGCATCTTTGAGTTCCTTGATGAAGAAGAGGAAGCGCAAGATAGCGCCAGCGTGCAAGCCCAGGATGTAGCCTGCGATGTGGCCTTTGACCATGTGCGTTTCGGCTATAACCCAGAAAAAATCATCATCAGCGATTTTTCATCGCAGGTGGCACAGGGTCAAACCGTGGCGCTGGTAGGCCCCACCGGCGCCGGCAAAACAACGATGGTGAAGCTGCTCATGCGCTTCTACGACGTAAATTCCGGCGCGATTCGCATAGGTGGCCACGATATTCGCAGCTTTGCCCGCAATGATCTGCGTTCGCTGTTTGGCATGGTGCTGCAAGACACGTGGCTGTTCAGCGGCACTATCCGCGAAAACATCCGCTACGGCAACTTGGCGGCGAGCGATGAACAGGTGGAGGCGGCAGCAAAGGCGGCCTATGCCCACCATTTCATCCAAACGCTGCCGGGCGGCTACGACATGCTCATCAATGAAGATGCCAGCAATATCAGCCAGGGGCAGCGCCAGTTGCTCACCATCGCACGCGCCATCTTGGCCGACCGCCGCATGCTTATTTTGGATGAAGCCACTTCTTCGGTGGATACGCGCACAGAAGAGCGCATTCAAAAGGCTATGGACAACCTTATGGTGGGCCGCACTTCGTTCGTGATTGCGCACCGGCTTTCCACCATCCGAAGCGCCGACCTCATTTTGGTGATCGATGGTGGTGATATCGTGGAGCAAGGCACCCACGAAAGCCTGCTTGCTCTTGGCGGTTTTTACGCCTCGTTGTATAATTCACAGTTTGCTGATTGTATTGATGAGGTCGAAGAGTAAGGGTATCGTGCCTAAACACGAACATACAACGCCATATACCCCAGCATCTGCGGTAACGAACAGGGAAGATGCGGGCAAGTTTAACAAGCAAGGACAGGTTGGCACCCCCGGTGCCCCTGTCCCGCTTGCCGTATACGACTTTGATGGCACCAGTATCACCGGCAACTCGCCTGTGCTGCTGGTGGCCTATATGGCGCGCCGCGGTATGCTTAAGTTCAGCGTTTTGCTGCGCATTTTGCTGTGGGCATTCGCCTACAAGATGCGCCTGCCGCAAAATGAAAGTTCGGTGCGCTCCCTTGTTTTTACCGCGTTTGAGGGGCGCCCCAAAGAGGAAGTTGATGCCTTTTTGCGCGAATTCTACGATGAGCGCATAGCGCCCCGTTTCCGCAAAAGCTGCGATGCTTCCATGCGAGAACACCGCGCGCATGGCCATGTGGTGCTTATCGTTTCGGCCACGTTTGAACCTATCATCGAACGCGCCCATGAAGTGCATCCCTTCGATTACCAAATTTCTACGCGCATGGCTGTTGACGCCAAGGGCAACTACACCAACGAAGTGGCAGGAAATCCGGTGGAGGGCGAAGAAAAACCGCGCGTTATCGCCGCTTTTGCCGATGAGCTTTTTGGCGAGGGAGGGTGGACGCTGGCTTACGCCTATGGCGATCACCATTCCGACCGACCGATGCTCTATGCAGCAAGCGAAGCCTTTGCGGTAACGCCCGATTGGCCTCTTGCGCACACGGCGCGGCAGCTTGGGTGGCCCATCCTTAAATGGAAGTAAGGCGCCAAATGTGCCTAATTTAGTACCGTATGCGTTACAGGACCATAACAATTGCTGGTTTTTTGGTTCGCACGCTTGTTTTCGGGGTGGCGTCACCTAGAATGTTGAGTGAAATACCGCGCATTAAAAAAATAGCAACGAAGGAGGTGGGCAAAATGTTTGAAGGTAATACCGATTTGAGCGGCTCACCAAGTCAGAACAACGATGTCAACGATACCGCCGAATATCTCAAGCGCGCCGCCGCAGCCGTGGCTGCGGGCGATGCAACGCTGGGTATGCACCTTTACCTGGCCGCTTTTGAAAAATCTTCCCGCGCAAGCTATCGGCCAGAAGCCGCTGCAATCGAAGGCCTGCGCACCGCATGGAATTTGGCCTGCAGCTGCAAGGAACGTTCGCTGGCTGAATATATTTTTGAGAAGCTTGAACCGTTTTTGAGCGGTGATGAAATGGCGCGCAACGCCGAAGCCTTGCAGCGTTTGGCGCTCGATAAGCTGGAAGAATTTGGTCTGACGCGTGAAGATGTTGAGGATATGGCCGATATGATCGCCGATGATTTCCTGGAGGGATCGGAAGGCTCTGCCAGTTTGGTGAAGGTGGAAGATCTGACGAAAATCCCCGGTCTGTTTACGGCCGATTCGGTTTTTCCTGCCATGAAATCGGCGGCGCAGTTAGCGTCGCTTGAACAGGAAAAGAAAGCCACATCTTCTGCGGCAACTTCCGTCGCGCTGCCGGCTGCGACCCCTACTGCCAAGCAGGGCGAAGACGCGCGCGCACAACAGCACGGTTTGATGTACAAGGATCTTTCCGGTTTTGGGGGCGCTATCGCCACGATGCGAGATTTTGGCATTGGCGTCAAAAAAGATGCCCAATACCAGGAATTTTTGCAGCAGCTCAACGAAAGCTACGGCATCAACAAAATGCCTGCTACCGATAGTTTTTTGTTCATGAGCGATGCTCGCGAAGACGCCAACCAGTTCATGGCGGCCACGGTCGGCGAGCTTGCCCTGCCCACGGTGCGCATGAATATGGAAGAAGGCCCGCAGGGTATGCCCGTGCTATGCGTTATGGCATCGGCCGACCATCAGCCGCGTCTTTCCTTTGGTCGCACGGCGTTTGAAGGCCCCGGCGTGCTGATGTTAGAAGATATAGATTTGTGGGGGCCACCGCTTATCGATGGTGATTTTGACGATTTCGATAGCTTTCCTCTGGCGCGCCTTTCCCGCGGCGCCCGCGAAGCGCTCAACCTGATTCGTCAGGCGGTGGAAAACCCGGAAGTCTATGTGCTGGCCAGTGTCGCGCAGGAAAGCGATTTCGAGGATTTCTTCTTTGACCTGCTTGATCCGTTTGAAGCGATCGAGATTGATTTGCCCACCACAGCTGAACGAACAGACATTTGGGAACACATTGCCCTTGAGCACCCCTGCGTGCGCGGTTTGGATACCCCCGACCTTGTGCGCCTTTCAGCCAGTATGACGCGCTACGATATCTATATGGCTGCGCAAGAAGCGGTGGAAGCGGCGTACAAGGAAAGTCTTGCGCTGCGCACCTATCTGCCGGTCAGTGTTGAAAATATGTATGAAAAACTGGCCGCCTACCAGCCGCTTGAATCCGAAGAATACCAGCAGCTTGAAAATGCCGTTATCGCCGG
>JAVWGW010000015.1:0-17458 GCA_036640375.1 Raoultibacter sp.
GGCCAAGCGTTTGAGCGACACCCGCGGCTTCATGCTGGGAGAACAGCTGATCAGCATCGTTTTTTTGGGGATGCTGTGCCTGGTGGTGGCTGCGGGCACCGGTGCCGCGATGAGCAACTATACTGCCATTACCCAAGCGGCCACCTGCCAAGCGGTCACCGACGATGCCATTGCGCGCATCAACGCCGAACTGCAGTTTGCGCAGGACCCCGTGTGGGATGACAGCCTGCAAGAATGGCATTTCACCAGCGCAAACCGGGGCGCGGTGCGTATGAGAACCGAGTATGACTATCTGGAAACTGGCACCCCCCAGGGCATTGTGTTGCAAGAAAAAATGCCGGTAGGCCATGATAAAACGATTGAGACGCTGGCGGCAAGGTCAGGTCTGCATGTGCCGCTTGGCGGTAGCATACAGCCGCTATTGGCGGGTAGCATACAATATGACCCTGCCACAAAACTATGGACCTATCAGCTTGTGGTCCTGAAATGTGAACCCGGGCAATGGGGTCCTGCTGTTCAAACTACCGACGTAAGCTGCTTACGGATAGGAAACTGATATGGCGTATAAACGATTAGGCGATCTTTTGCTGGATGCGGGGCTCATTTCTGAAGAGCAGCTGCAGCAGGCGCTTGCCATGCAAAAAGACAGCAACCGCCGCTTGGGCGATATTTTAATCCACGAAGGGTTCATTACCGAAACGGGGCTTATCGAAGCGCTGCAGATGCAGTTGGGCATCGAATTTGTGGACCTTTCCGCCTACAATATTCCGCCCGAAATGAGCCGTGTGATCAGCAAGAACATCGCGCGCACCTACAACGTGGTTCCCATCAAGGAAACCGGCGACGAAGTGTATCTTGCCATGGTTGACCCGCTGAACTTCATGGCGGTGGAAGCGGTGAAAAACGCCACGCGCAAGCATGTGGTGCCGGTGCTGGGCACCGAAAACGCTATCACGCGCGCCATCATGACGCTGTATGGCAACGAAGGTGCCGCCCGCGCCATTGAAGACATGAAGCGCGATGCGCGCAACACCGATGAGGCCGCAACCTTCACCACTTCCCAGCTGGGTGAAGAAGGCGACGCGCAATCCGCCCCCACCATCCGCCTGGTAAACAGCATTGTGGAACGCGCGGTTACCGAACGCGCCAGCGATATTCACATCGAACCGCGCGAAGATGAACTGCATGTGCGTATGCGCATCGACGGCGTGCTGCGCACGATTTTAACCATCCCGGCCAACCTGCAAAAAAGCGTCATCGCCCGCCTGAAAATTATGGGCAGCCTTGATGTCAGCGAGCGCCGCGTGCCGCAGGATGGTCGTTCCAACGTGCGCCTGAAGCAGCAAGATATCGATCTGCGTATTTCTACGTTGCCCACCATTTACGGCGAAAGCGTGGTTATACGCTTGCTTGATAAAGATTCGCAGCTGTTTGATGTGGAACACATCGGCCTGCGCGGCACCGCCTTGGCCAGCTATAACAAGCTGCTTGCGGCCAACAGCGGCATGATTTTGATCGTGGGCCCCACGGGCAGCGGCAAAAGTTCTACCATGTCCACCATGATACGCGGCCTCAACGACGACACCGTTAACCTGATTACCTTAGAAGACCCGGTGGAATACAACATTCCCGGCGTTAATCAGGTGCAGATAAACGAAAAGGTGGGCATGACCTTTGCTAGCGGCCTGCGCGCCGTGCTGCGCCAAGACCCCGATATTGTGGGCGTGGGCGAAATCCGCGACGGCGAAACGGCCGAAATCGCCATTCGTGCCGCCATCACCGGCCACCTGGTGCTTTCCACGGTGCACACCTTTGACGCCACTTCCACCATTGACCGCTTGATCGATGTGGGCGTGGAACCCTACCTTATTGCCAGCGGCGTGCGCGGCATTATTTCGCAACGATTGGTGCGGCGCATTTGCCCGCATTGCCGCGAAGAATACACGCCCACCGCCGAAGATTTGGAAGTGCTGGGCATACCCGCCACCGACGCGCAGGGTAAACCGGTGACGTTTTTCCGCGGGAAGGGCTGCCCCTTGTGCTTTAATGCGGGGTACCGCGGGCGCACCGGCGTGTTTGAAGTGCTGGTGTTAAACCGCATGTTGCGTTCCCAAATTGCCCAGGGCGCCACGCGCGAAACGCTGCAACGCGCCATTGTGGAAGCAGGCACTTTTGAAAGCATCGAAGAAAGCTGCCGCCAGCTGGTATTAGAGGGCATCACTACAGCCGATGAAGCCAAAAAAACGATTATCTCGATGGAATAGGGGCAGCGGTGAATGTTGAAACACTCATAGCGCAAGCGCACGAACAGCACGCATCCGATGTGCATCTGGTGTGCGGCCTGCCGCCGAAGTTTCGCGTGAACGGGCAGCTGATTTCTGCCGACATGCCGCCGCTGACCCATGCGGATTGCGAATGTTACGCCGCCGAATTGGCGGGAGACGATTACGGCCGCATCAAAAAAATAGGCGAGCTTGATTTGGCGCGCAGTTTCGGTGTTGTGCGCGTGCGTATCAACCTGTTTCGCGCCAGCGGGCACGTCAACGCGGCCCTGCGCCTGCTATCCGATGTGATCCCCGAGCTTACGTCGCTGGGCTTGCCGCCGGAAGTGTTGAAGTTTCCCCAGCTGCAACGCGGTATTGTGGTGGTTACGGGCGAAACGGGGTCCGGCAAATCGACCACGCTGGCGGCCTTGATCGATGCCATAAACCATACGCGTGCCGAAAACATTATCACGATGGAAGACCCCATCGAATACGTGTACACGCCCGATAAATCCATCATCAGCCAGCGCGAAATTGGCGGCGACACCGAAAGTTACCACAATGCGCTGCGGGCCGTGCTGCGCGAAGACCCCGACATTATTCTTATCGGCGAAATGCGCGATTTGGATACCATTCAAACGGCGCTGACCGCCGCCGAAACCGGCCACCTGGTGTTGGCCACGCTGCACACGAAATCTGCCGCCGATTCCATCGACCGCATGGTTGATGTGTTTCCCGAAGGCTTGCAGCGCCAAATTCGCATGCAGCTTTCCACCTGCTTGCAGGCGGTGGTATCCCAGCAGCTGCTGCCAACTGCCGATGGCGCGGGGCGCACGCTGGCCTGCGAATTGATGATGGTGACGCCGGCCATTCGCAACCTTATCCGCGAAGGCAAAACGCCCCAGATTGCCAGTGCGCTGGCAACTTCGGCAAGCGTGGGATCCATCACCATGGATAACGCGCTTATCGCGCTGTGGCGTGCGCGCAGCATTTCGGCGCAAACGGCATGGGATGCGGCCTTTGACGGCGACTACATTAGAAAGAATGTGCACTGATGGCTACGTTTACCTATAAGGGCATAACGCTTGACGGCACCCCCATCAGCGGCGTTATTGAAGCCTACGACGAAATTGAAGCGATGGAATCCGCGCGCGCATTTTGCCGCATCGTGCAAGAAGTGCAGCCGGTGCAAGAACGCCAGGGGCTGCTGACGCGCGAGCTTTCAAAACCCAAGGTGAAGCCGAAGCGCTTGGCCATCATGTGTTCGCAGTTTGCCACCATCTTAAAGGCCGGCCTGCCCGTTGCGCGCGCGATGGATCTTGTGTCTGATCAGGTGGGAGATAAGTATCTGAAAAAGGTGCTGCTTGCAGCCACCGAAGATGTATCCGCCGGGCATGGCGTGGCCGACAGCCTGGAAAACAAGGGTCCCTATCTGCCGCGCGTGTTTATCGAAACCATTCGCGCCGGCGAAGAAAGCGGGCATTTGCCCGAAGCCTTTGAACGCCTGCATATGTATTTCAACAAGCGCGCCAAGGTGGCGGGCAAGGTGGCTTCGGCCTTAACCTATCCTGTATTTGTGCTGGTTATTGCCGTAGTTGTTGTTACCCTGATGATGATTTTGGTCATCCCGGCCATGACGGGCATGATCACTTCGATGGGCACCGAAACTCCGGCCATCACGCAGTTTTTAATCGACGTTTCCGGCTGGATGGCGCAAAATTATATGTGGCTGTTTGTGGCCCTTGTTGCGCTGGCTATCGCCACCAAAATGTTCGCGCGCACCGAGCGCGGCAAGGTGTTTTTTGCCACCGCCAAGCTGCGCATTCCCGTGTTGGGCAAGGTAAGCGTCTATTCGTGTGCGGCGCAGTTTGCCAACACCATGTCCACGTTGCTGGCTTCGGGCCTGCCTTCCACCAAGGCCATTCGCACCACGGCGCGCGTGCTGGACAATTATGTGGTGGCGCACCAGGTAGGGCTTGTGGAAGCCGGTCTTGAAGAAGGCAAAAGCCTGGCTGATTGCATTGGCGTGTGCACATATTTCCCCCGTTCCCTGGTGGAAATGTGCGCCGTGGGCGAACAGACGGGCGAACTGGAAGAAACCCTGGAAACCATGGGCACGTTCTATGATGAAGAAACCCAGCGCGTCACCGACCGCGCCCTTTCGCTTATGGAGCCGACTTTGTTGGTTTGCATGGCTATTTTTGCAGGATTTATCGTGATTGCATTATACTTGCCCATGTTCACCATGTACGGCACCATGATGTAGGTATAATTATGACAACGAAGGAAGTAATTAGCGTTTTGCCCGATGGCCAAGCGCTGTGTGTATAGACAAGAAGAATTCCTGCGGTGAAGAGCTGTGGGGGGAAGAAAGGAAACACTATGAATGAAATGATTAAGAAGGTGCGCGGCGATAAAAAAGGCTTCACCTTAGCGGAACTGCTGATCGTAGTAGCCATCATCTTGGTGCTGGTAGCTATTGCGATTCCCCTGTTTGTTACTGCCACTGATACTGCGAGCAGATCGGTTGCTTCTGCCGACATCCGTTCAACAAAATCGGAAGCCCTCGCTATGTCGATGCAACCGGGCAACGGGGACGGTTTCTACGCAGCCACCATTAATAAGGATGGCGATATGACGATGTCGAAGGCGGCTACTGGCCCGACTACTACCTACAACGAGGTTGTGGAAATGGTGAAAAATAAGCAAGATGTAACTATAGTAGTCCAGGTGGAAAAAGGCGTGGTCAAGGGTGCCTCTTCCGCTAATCCCACCACGTAGGTTGCTTCGTTGCAAAGTCAACGGTAGGGTGGGACAAAGCCCCACCCTACACGGCCTGCTGGTAGTTGTTGCCGATTCGTTGGGATGAAACTATGATCTAGCCTGTTATACTTGGTGCCTACACATTTCACACCAGGTAAGCAGATGATCACATGGGCACATGCGCAGCGAATAACAGCACCAGCATAAAACCCTCCCGGCGTGCGCGGGGGAGGTCGGGCGGGTTTACGCTGGCTGAACTGTTGATTGTGGTGGCTATCATTTTGGTATTGGTAGCCACCGCGATTCCTCTTTTTAGCGGATCGCTGAATCAGGCTAAGGATGCCGTCAATAAAGCAAATGCACGTTCCGTAAAAAGCACCGCTTTTGCCGAATCCGTGCGAACGGGTAACGAAGATTCGTTTACCTATTATTATGTGGATAACGATAACAATTTAATTGATGTAGGCATGGACACCAAGAAGATTCCTGCGGGCACAGAGTATGCGTATTCGGCACTGGTCGGGAAAAACCCCGACGGCTCGCTTTCTGTTCAGGTCGATCGGTTTTACCCGAAGTCTTAAGGCGGTCGGTTTTCCTATCGGACGATTGGTTTATGCGTTATGCAGCTAAGCATGTTTGGTTTTTGGGGCGGCATCTACCTTACGGGGTTGCTTGGCCTGTTGGGTGCGTGCATGGGCAGCTTCATCAACTGCTTCGCGTGGCGCATCGTGCACGGCGAAAACGTGTGGCGCGGGCGCAGCCACTGTGCCACCTGCAATCATACGCTGGGCGTGCTTGATTTGGTGCCCGTGCTGTCGTGGCTGTTGTTGCGCGGCCGCTGCCGCTATTGCGGTGAAAAGATTTCAGCGCGTTACCCGGCTACAGAGCTGGTGTGCGGCGCGGTGTTTATCTGCTTAGTTGTGGTCTATGGCATAAGCGTGCAGGCGCTGGTGTATTGTGTCTTAGCTTGTTTGCTGCTGGCGGTGGCGCTGGTCGATTTAGACACCATGACTATCCCTAACGGCTTTGTGGTTGCGGGCATTATTGTGTGGGCGGCAAGCGCGTGGTGGGTGCCCACCCAAGCTGCGGCGTTTTCGGTGGGCAGCCTGTTTGCCGGCTGGCTCGGCAGCGGTTGGCTGGCGCTTGTGGCTGATGGCCTGGCAGGTGCGCTGGGTGTGGGCGGTTTCATGTTGGCGGCTTCGCTGGTGTTTGACCGCGTGTTGGGCAAACAATCCTTGGGTGGCGGCGATATTAAGCTGTTGTTTATGGTGGGTTTGTTTTTAGGCGCTGCCTTAAGCGTATTCAACCTGCTTGTTTCGTGTCTGTTGGGTCTTGTGTTTGCCACCGCCAGCAAGCAGATAGCTCAAAGCAGAAAACCCTTATCCTTGGACCACGCCCAAGATGACAGTAGTACCCCCGGCACCCCAACATCTTCCCCTGTTATTGCGCAGGAAGCGAAGAATCTGGGCTTGCACGACGAAGAAACGCTTACAATAATGGAGGCGGGCGCTTTTCCGTTCGGGCCAGCTATTGCAGCGGCAACACTTGTTACCCTGCTGGTTGGGCCGAGCGTTTTAGAATGGTACCTTGGTCTTTTTTTGTAGTAGAGGACACAGTATGGCGAAAACATATACAGGAATTGACATGGGCAGCAGCTTTTTGAAGCTGGCGGTGTGCAACGGGGATTCCGTAAAGAAAATGATTATCGAACCGGTGCCGGAAGGCTTGGTGCGCGATAACAAAATCACTAGCTTTGATGCCATGGCCGATTTTATTAAACGCACGATTTCGGCGCACGGCGGTGTGGATAAAGATGCGGCCTTGCTGTTGCCCAACACCATGAGCCTCACGCGTCGCCTAAGCCTGCCGATGATGACGCAGGCCGAACTGGATTTGAATCTGCCTTATGAATTTCGCGACTTTATCACCGATGGTAAAGATCACTATGTGTACGATTACGCCGTGCTCAACACCGTGCAAACAAAGGTTCCGCTGGCGGTGGATGCGGCGGTTTCTGCTAAAAACACCCCTGCACCAGCGGGCACGCTTAACCTGTTAGCGGTGGCAACGCGCAAGGATACGCTGGAGGATTACACGCGGATGTGTCGGCGTGCGGGGCTAAAGGTGCGCACGGCACTTTCTTACGCGGCCGCGCTGCAAAACCTGGTGCAGGCCAGCGGTGCCCATGGCTCCCAGCCTGCTGCGGCCAACTGCTGCATCATCGATTTTGGCAATGAAACCACGAACCTGTACTTTTTTACGGCAGGCACCTACGATGTTACCCGGGCGCTAGATATGGGCGGCGAAGCGATCGACCGCGCCATTGCCGATGTGCTGGGCATTGATGAGCACACGGCGGTGGTTCACAAGGAAAGCGATTACGCAGGCGCGCAATCAAGCGAAGCTGTGTTAAACGTGTGCGAGGGTCTGGCGGTGGAAATTGGCCGCGCGCTTAATTTCTACGATTTCAACAACCCCGATGCGCCCATTGAAATGGCCTATTACAGTGGCGGTGGCGCGGCGCTTTCTTCGTTGGTTCCCACTGTGGCGCGTCATCTTGAAATTCCGCTGGTTGATGTTGCCACCATTATGCCCACAGCTTCTTGCGATGCGGCGTTGCGCACCCGGTGTTCCGGTGCCGTTGGCGCAACGATAAGGGGATAGGAAAGCCATGGATATGAAAAAAAGCATCAGTTTAGGCAGCAAAAAGCCGGTTTACCCCACGAAGCGCACGGTCAATTTGATCGAGCAGGCTACGCCGAAAGTAAACCGTACGGTGGAAATTTTGCTGTTTGTAGCCGTGCTGATAGCAATTGCCATTTTTGCGAAATTTTTGGTTGCCGATCCCTTGGCTTCGGCGGCGCAAAGCACGGCACAGCTGCAGGAAGCTCAGGCGCAGTTGGGGCAGCTAAAGGAAGAAGCGGCCGACTTTTCGCAAGTTTCGGCCGAACACGAACGCTATGTGGTGGTGGGCAAAACCGAAGCGGAGCAAAATCTTGCTGACCGCAATCAGTTATTCGATTTGCTTGGCACAAAAATTGCGGGCGCGGCTCATTTGCAATCGGTTAAGGTAAGCGGCAACACCGTTACCCTTACCTGTTTGGGCTTGGCCTTGCCCGAGGTATCACGCCTGGTAGAAAGCTTGGAAAACGATGAGCGCGTGGCGTATGTGACCGTTTCTACCACGGAAGCTTCCGACAAGAGCCAATCTTCGGCAACGATCCAGATGGTTTTGCGCGGGGCCAACCAAGTGGATGCAGCCGCGGGCGCGAAAGACGCTGCCGGCGCCGCAGGGTCATCCGGGGGTGCTGGCGCGACGGGCGCGCCCGCGGGCACGAAAGCGGGTGAGACTAATGGCAAATAGTCTGATGACGCGTTCTTTTTCAACGCGCGAAAAAGTGTTGTTGCTTGTGTTGAGTGTTTTGCTTGTGGGCGGGTGTTATTACCTGCTTGTGGTGAAGAATGTGGCCGACATGAAGGCCAACAATGCCGCGCAGCTAGAAGAGGTGCAGATGCAGGTTGATGCGCAGCAGTCGCTTTTGGCGGCGCGTTCGCAGATGGTGAAGGCCTTAGAGGAACTAGGACCCACCGAGCAGCTTCCTGAAGTGGCCGTTTATGATAATGTGCGCAACGAGATTAACGAACTGAATGCGGCGCTTGCGGGCGCCACCACCAGCAGCCTAAGCTTTGGGCAGCCCGAACTTGACGGTACGCTGGTGCGTCGCGCAGTGAACGTAAGCTATACCGTGCCCACAACCGAAGCGGCCCTAGCCGTGATGAGTGAACTGCAAAACGGAAAATACGCCTGCGAGATTCTTGATTTCTCGCTGACGAATTCCCTGAAAACTGATGGGGGCGTAAGCAGCGTGGCTGCCACACTGACGCTGACGTATTTTGAAACCACAACCGGCTCTACCAACTTAAGCGGCCTGGTGGAAAAAGCACCTGCGACGGCGAGCGCAAGCACCACTGCACCCACGGCCACAACCACCCCTAAGGCCACTCAAAAATAGAAAATCAAAGCAGCTGCTTGCCCCAAGATTCCCCTGTTTTGCGGGGAATCTTGCTGTTCATGTCGCTAGATTTGCTGTTCATGACAAATTGCTGACTCAAACATAGAAAAGTGGTAGTCTTTCTCAATCTGTCAGAGGGAAAGGGACGCCATGTCAAAAAGGTGTTTAACGGCGCATATGTGGGAAGGGCAGCAGCCCGAAGCAGGCGGCTGTGGCGCGGTTGGCTCTGCGGGCGGCGGGTTGGATCCCGTTACCCATTTGATGGGCAATTACGATTTTCGCACCGCATTGGAATCGTTGTGCACGTCAGAAAAAAGCTGGGCCGTTCTTATTTTGGGCATCGATGAATTTAAAGGCATCAACGACTTTTATTCCTATTCTTTTGGCGACCAGGTGCTCAATGAATTTTCTGCACAGATTGCCGCAGTGTTTGGTGACCAGGCGGCGCTGTATCGGCTTGATGGTGATGGCTTTGGCCTTATTTTCCCCTCAAAGAAGATGGCGTTAGAGTTTTATGTCGCGTTCAAAGAGCGGCTGGCCACACCTTTAGAAGTGGACGGCAACAAAATTTCTCTTACGGCTTCTGCCGGCATCAGCGGTTACCCCGCCGATGGCAACAGCGGCGAACTGCTGTATCGCAACGCCCGCATGGCGCTGCGCACCGCGAAATTGGGCGGCAGAGACCAGCTGGTGGTGTATTCCGATGAAATTTTGAAAAAGGAACAGTTCAAAATGAAGCTTCTGAACAATCTTCGTGATTGCGTGAAGAAGGGCTTCAAAGGATTTTCCTTGCGCTACCAGCCGCTGGTGCGTGCGCAAAATGGTGAACTGTATGGCTGCGAGGTGCTTTTGCGCTGGACGCACAGCGATTTTCCCCAAGAAGTGACGCCGTATGAATTTATTCCGGCGCTTGAAGAAAGCGGCCTTATTCTTGAAGTGGGGCGTTGGGTTTTTGAAAGTGCTTTGCAGGAATACGAGCGTTTGGCGCGGCTGGTGCCCGATTTCCAAATGAACATCAATGTTTCCAGCAAGCAGTTTGAGGATCCGGATTTCAAATTTTTTGTGGTCAGCAAGGTGACAGAACACCATATTGATCCTGCAAAAATAACCCTTGAACTGACCGAAAGTGGTCAGATTGCCGATACCGAAGAAATGAGCCACGTCTTCGACTTTTTGCGCGGGCAAGGCGTCAAGATTGCGCTTGACGATTTTGGCACGGGCTACGCTTCCTTTGAGTTGTTTCGCGTGCTCAGCGCCGACCAGCTGAAGATTGACCGTTCTTTTTTGGAGCGGCTTTCCTACGATGTGACCGATCAAAAAATTATCGCCCAGATTGTTAATTTGTGCCACAGCATGAACATGACGGTGTGCGTTGAAGGCATTGAAAGCCCCGAAATTGAATCGGTTGTGCGCCAGCTGGGCCCCGAACTGATGCAGGGCTATTACTTCAATACACCCATGGCCCTGGAAGATTTTGAAAACTTTTATAGGGAAAAGGTTCCCGCCGAACAAGTGGATACGCTTCCTGTGGCGGCGCCAGAGCATCAACAGAGCATGGCGTATGCCCCGTTTAGGCCAGCTCAGCCTATGAGTATGAACGAAATTATCGACAATGCCCATGCGGGCATTTTCCAAGTGGGCATGGATCATGAATTTACCTTTCTTACCTGCAACGAAGGCTATCGGCGCATGCTTGGCTATACGGCGCGCCAGATGGAAGAAAAGTTCAAGAACCAGGCGCTGGGGTTTGTGCATCCCGACGATATGGAATACGTGAACGAAGAAATACGGCGCCAGCTTAATTTGGGCGACACGGTTACCATCGAGTTTCGTGTGGTGAAGGCCAACGGGGACCCCATTTGGATTTTGGGCACCGGCAATGTGGTGAAAAGCCGGCGCGGCAACCCCAGCCTTGTTGTGGTAATCATCGACAACAACCGCATCAAAACGAAGAATTTAGCCATCGAAAAGGAAGCGGTCTTCCACAACAGTATTCTTTCCAACATTACAGCCGGGGTGAAGTGTGTGCGTTTCGACGTTAATTTCACCATTGATTATATTTCTCCCAGCTTCCTTTCCATTTTGGGCTATACCCGCGAAGAGGTGCGCACGCTGTTCGACGATAAATATATCAACATGATTTATCCGGAAGATATTAAAGTGGTAACCAACGATATTTTGGAACAGCTTAAAGTGAGCAATGTGGTGACCATGCGCTATCGGTCTTTGTGCAAAAATGGCAAACTTATTTGGGTGGAAACGGTTTCGCGGCTGTGCCCGCCCGATGATGATGGCATCCAGCGCGCGTATTCAAGCGTGATTGCTATTTCTGACAGCCTTGTTAAAGAGCCCGAACTGCAGCCTCCCAGCACCAGCAATCGCTACCAGCTGGCGGTGCAGCAGTGGGGCGATATTTTGTTTGAATATGATTTTCGCAGCGGCGTGCTTTCGTTTTCCGACAATTTCAAAAGTGTGTTTGGGCGCAACTGCCAAACCACCGTGCAAGATGAGCTCAACTTTGTGCACGAAGACGATGTTGCCTTGCTGTATACCACGTTTGAAACCGCCCGCCGGGGCGCGCAACCCGACCCCATCGAGGTGCGCCTGTTAACGAAGGAGGCGGATTTCCGTTGGTACGCGCTGCGCTTCACGCTGCCCGAAAGATTTGGGGATGTGCCTGTTTCGGCCATTGGGAAGATGAGCGACATCGACGAGGAACGCAAGGAACGCGATGACCTGGTTTCGCAGACGGAAAAAGATGCCATGACCGATTTGTTTAATAAAGGTACGGCAGAAAGAAAGATTCGCGCCTTGCTTGACCGGGCGGAAGGCGACCAGCGCTTCGCCTTGTTTGTGGTGGATATTGATAACTTTAAGCAGGTCAACGATAGGATGGGACACATTAGCGGCGACAAAGTTATTCGAGAGATTGCGCGCCGGCTAAAATCGCTCTTCCGTGCGAGCGATTTGGTGGGGCGTGCCGGCGGCGATGAATTTATCGCCTGTATTTCGTGCGATGGATCAGCGGACAGCGCTACGGCTAAGGCTGCTGAAATGGTTAAAAAATTGCATGAACCGTTTTTCCTGGAGGGAGAAAAATACGACCTGAGCGTGAGCGTAGGGGTGGCTTGCTTCCCCGAAGACGGTGCTCAGTTCTATGATTTGTTCCGTCGCGCCGATAGCGCCCTCTATCGCGCAAAAGAATTGGGTAAAGATGGCTACTGCCTTGCCGCGAAGTAGGCCACCGCGCCCGGGGGTGTGGCGGGCGGCGGGTCGTTGGCGGGTTGGGTGGTCGCAAAAACTGGTACTTGACGCGCGGGGCAGACATCGGTAGAATAACCACTCGCGTTTGATTTATACGCACATGGTCGGGTAGCTCAGTTGGTAGAGCAGCGGATTGAAAATCCGCGTGCCGAGGGTTCAAGTCCCCCTCCGACCACCACTTAATTATTACAGGCCACCGGCATTCCGCCCGTGGCCTGTTTCATTTGGTTGTCATGGCAATGGTGCTTGTGGGGATTAAGGGGTGTTCGCATGAAAGCAGAGGCGACTGGTTTTTCTTGGTGGGTGCGGCGGGTTTTTGCGGCGGGGCTCAGCTGCGCGCTGGCGTGTGCGCTGGTGCCGGTGGTGCAGGCGCAGGCCAATCCCTTGGGCGCGGCCGCTGGCCCGGTTGCGGGTGTGGCGGGGCTTAGCGATGAGGCTATTGGGGAAATGCTTGCCCGCGATTGCGAAGAAGGCCAGGTTGTCGTGTGTCTTGATGGCGACCAGGATGCGCGCAGGGCTTCCCGCGCGGTGGAATCTTCCTTGCTTGAATCGGCGGAATCTCTGATGGTAGTGCCCGCTTCGACGGGCAATGAAGCTGCGCCTGGGGCGCGTTTAGCCAACCGGGCGCTTGCGCCGCTTGCGCGGGCGCAAGAAGCTACCCTCGATATCGCGTTGGTTAAAAGCGACACGATGACCACCGAACAGTTAATCTACGCGCTCAAAGATGATCCGCGCGTGCTGATCGTCGAACCCAACTATCGCTATCAGATCGAGGCACCTGCCGAAACCGGGCAGATTTCGCCCATCGAGGGGCTGTTTGAGAGTGCCGACTTTGGCGAAGCTGCGAAAACGGCCGATTCCGCTTCTGCACCAGCTGCCGCCTTGGTTGCTGGCGAAGGTTCCACGCCCGCTTCCCCCGGCGCACCTTCCGCGACAGACACGGCTTCGCTGCCGGATTCTGTGGCGTCGCCGGCCATCAAAGATTTGACCGCCTATCAATGGGCTTACAAAAATGACCCCACCACGTTGAAGGTGGTCGGCGGCGTTGCGGGCTTCGATATGAACCCGCCCGATTGGGAAAAAGAGCCGGCGGAACAGGCAAACCCTCCCGTGGTTGCGGTTGTTGATTCAGGTGTTGATTGGACGCATCCCGATTTGAACATTTGCGACACCACTGCCGTGCAAAAAGCCAGTGGCCTTGGCGGCGCCAACGGATTTAACGCGGTGACCGGCATGGATCAGACCAAGCCGGTTGACGATTACGGTCATGGCACCCATTGCGCGGGATCGATCGCGGCCGCCTGGGATGGCGTTGGCGTCAGTGGCATTGCCAAAAACGTGCAGGTGCTGCCGGTTAAAGTGGGCACGGCCGCGGGCATTGTGGGCTTGGCTCCTATTATCTCTTCCTACAACTATTTGGTGCAGGCCTGCGCGGCGGGCATCAATTTGAAGGTGACCAGTAATTCGTGGGGCACCGAAGATCGTTCGCAAGCGCTTAATGTGGCCATCACGCGTTTGGGAGAGTTGGGCGTTACCACGCTGTTTGCTTCGGGTAACGAACAATCCAACTTGGACACGACTTCTTCGCAGCAAGCGCTGTTGCGTGACAATCCCTACGTGGTGGTGGTGAACTCCGCTTCCAAGGCGGCGCACCCTTCCGAGTTCACCAACTATGGCGCGACCACAAGCGATGTTGCCGCACCGGGATCCGACATTCTTTCCACGGTGCCCCAGGACGCGCCCCTTTATTTGCCCGAAGCGGTTTCGACCAATGCGTTTTACGAAGATTTCAACGGCGCAACACCGGCGTTTGGTCTTTACAACGGCGCGCGGGAAGTGGGCGCGGTAAGCGAGGAGTATTGCTTCGAGGGATCCAAAGCCTACCGGGTACAGCTTACTGATTTGAAGAAGCAGGAACTACCCCAGATAGGCACGGCTTACCTGGGGCTTTCCAGCCCCTTAGCGCTTAGCGCTGGCTTCCAAGATCAAAAAAACAAGCACGTAGCCCTGCGTTTTTATGCGCCGTCAGATACGCCAACGGTGGTTCAGATAGTGTTAAATCCTCAGGAGAATGGTGGAGTTCAGCTGCCAAGAGCCGCGCTAACTTCGAAGGAAGGCTGGGTGACGCTTACCGCCGATTTGGCGCCCTATGAAATCGATTACAGCAAACCGGTGCAGGTGGGGCTGCTGCTTTTGCGCCAGGGTGCGGCCGCGGCCGAGCCCGGCGAATACCTCTACATCGACACGGTCGGCTTCGGGCCTGATGCCGTGCCCTACGATTATTACAGCGGTACTTCTATGGCAACGCCGGCTACGGCGGGCGCTGCAGCCATTTTGGCAGCGGAAGAGCCGGTCGTAGCGACCGACCAGCTGGCGCAAGCAGCCCAAAAGCGCACGGCGCGGGTGGCGGGTTGCGTTACCCGGCGAGACGAGTTTGCAAAAAACTCCATTTCGGAAGGGTATATCGATCTGACGCGCCGCGCCAACCCGCTGCCTGTTTTGCGCAGCGCGAAGGTTGTGGCGGGCGGGGTGGGTGCGGCAGGAAGTGCGGGGTCTGCAACGGCAACAATTTCCGGCTTCTTCTTCGGCAACACGCCGGGTACGGTGAATATCGGTGGCGTTGATGCGCCGGTGAGTGCATGGAGCGACGAAAGTATCACGGTTGCCTATCCCGCAGCGCTGCCCCGTGGGCTGGTGCGCTTCGAGGTGGCGCCAGCGGCAGGACAAGCTGGCCACCAAAGCTTTCTGGTTGAAGCGGGCGGCACCCCGGCGGACACCCCTCTGTTTGAAAACGAGATTGCCCTACCCAGCGATCCCGCTTTTACGAAGGCGTTTGCAGGCGGCGCGCTGGCCGGGTTGGGCAAGCAGGTCTACCTGCTGCCGATGGATGCGGAAGGCGATTACTACCAGCAACTGCGTCGCTATACTCCCGCTACGGCCAGCTGGGTGTGCGGCGCTGATCTTCCGGAAAAGCTGGTGGGAGTTTCAACAGCCACCTATGAGGGCAAGCTGTTTGCCTATGGCAAGACGGTGGTAGAGCCGGGCGATACGGCGCAACCGCAGCCGCGCTTGTATGCCTACGACCCGCAAGCTGATCTGTGGGAAAACCGTGCGGCCAGGGGTCTTTCCCTGGATGCCACGATTGCCAACTGCGCGGGCGAGCTTTTATTTGTGGGCGGTGCTGTGCTGACGCAAGACCCTGCGCACCCCCAGGCAGATCCCGAATCCACGCCGCTTGCAAGCATCGTGCGCTACGACGCGCAAACGGGCGCAGTGTCTGCCGTGGGTGCTTTGGCAAACGCCTACGCGCAGCCGGCTGTTACGGTGCGCGGCGCCGATTTGTATGTGGCGGGCAATAAAGGATTTGAAGAAGTGGTCAACTATCAAGGGCACGTGGTTGCGCCGTTGCCAGCCGCCGAACCCACCCAGACGGTTTCGTTCGCCTTGGCCCCCGTTGAGGAAGGCACGCTGCTGACGGGGCTGCTTAGCGCCGATGGCGCAAGCGACACCTACCTGCTGGCGCAGGAGGCCGTGCGGGGCGCTGCGCCCGCGGATGCTGCCGCGACAACGGCACCTGCGACAACTGATGCTTCGGGCGCAACAGTATCTGCGGCAGCTTCCGCTTTCGCACCGTATGCCGCGCGCGTTTCTTCCGTAAAGTTCACCATTCCGGCGGCGCTTGCCTACGAAGGGCAGCTTTATGTGCTGGGCATTTCCGCCTTTGAGCCCGGCGGCTACGTTTTCCGCTCCACCGCGGCAAACACTCTGCCGCAAGCGGGTGATATTCCCGCACCGCAGCCCCCTGCGCCCGACCCGTCCCCCGATCCCACGCCGCAGCCCCTGCCCACCGCTCCGGTGCCCGCCGGCAATGCAGCAACCTTGCCCAAAGTGGGCGCCGCTGCCCCCGCGGCCCCGCTGGTGTGTCTGCTGGCTGCAGCAGGCGGCATGCTCGTAATTGCCGCGCGCCATACGCGCCCCAAACGCCGCTAACTGAGCGTGCGCGCTCAACTTCCTGCTAACGCAGCACGAAGCTGTTTGTGGCGCATGCTTGTTTAGGGGGCAATTTTTGGGCGCTGACCGTTTTTCCTTTTTGCGGAAACGCTACAATAGGGTTTTGGGAAGAAGGAAGGAACGCTATGAAATTGTGCGATATGTTGGGTGTTCAAGTGGTGGAAAGTGCTGCGGATAGGTACGTGCTTCACACGCCGGTAACCGAAGCGATGTTGCAGCCGCAAGGCATTTTGCATGGCGGCATCAGCGCTTATTTGGCCGAGCATGCGGCAAGCGAGGGCGTGTCGGCCTATTGTGATGCTGCCACGCAGCAGGGGGTGGGTCTTGATTTGACCACGACGCATCTGCTGCCAGTGTTTGAGGGCGACACCATCGAAACTGTTGCCACACCCATCCGCAACGGCGGGCGCGTGCGTGTGTGGAAAATCGAGCAATTCCGTTTAAGCGATGGCGAAAAGTTCAACGTTTCGCAAATTACGATGTATATGAAGAAGCCCCACTAGGCGGTTTTGCGCATCACGCACACGACGCACAAGCATGCGACAAGCGAGGGCTTGGCGGCATGCTGTGGTGGCACCTGCATTGCTCACTATCATCCAAAATGTTTTTGGGTGATAAGAAGGAAACCGCAGACTTGAACGCTATCTAGGCACGTTCGTGCAGACAATCATTGCGGCCAAGTGAATGATTGCGCAAAATGTTCTTGGGTGATAAGAAGAAACTAAGCCCATGCTGGGATGTATCGTTTATATTTTGCACCCGCATCACGGTCTTCTTCTTTTATCAGGGTGCTATTGCAGCATTCCCTAATGAGGCGAGACATTGCAACTAAGTTCTTTTTTTCATTTTCTAGACCAAATCTTTTTCTCAAGGATTGATTGCTCATTGAGTTACCCTGGGCGTACATAAGGCAGGTGTGCCAATAGAGTGCATCAATTCTTTCCTTTTTCGTCATTCGATCATAGGTATCGTCTTTGCGTAAAGTAACTTTAGTCCCCGTATCATCAGGACTTTCGATTTTTGGTGCAGTTATGTGGAAAGCTTCGCAAGCTTCCACGGTTAAATCCCAACCAGTTCCACCCTCTTCGCAAAGATCCATTTGGCGCAGCTGACCGACAAGTTCGTTGTTTCTGGTTTTGGGCT
>JAVWGW010000016.1:0-17392 GCA_036640375.1 Raoultibacter sp.
ACTTTGCCTGCCACCGATGCCATCAAGGTTGAAGCCGAAGGGGAACTGACGCGCTTGAGCGCCACGGGCAAGGGCGGCCACGCTTCACTGCCGGAAGGCACGCTCAATGCCATCGGCCTTCTTGTTGATTACCTGCTAGAACACGATCTGTGCAACGCCGATGAACGCGCTTTTCTTGAACTGACCACGAAACTGTTTGCCGATTATTATGGCAGCGGCCTTGGCATAGATTCCGAAGATGAATACTTTGGCAAGCTGACGGTGATTGGCGGCACGGCGCACCTGAAGGATGGTCGCCTGGTACAGACGATCGACAGCCGTTTCCCCACGTCCATTACGGATGCTGAAATTACGCAACAGTTAAGCACGCTGGGGGCAAGCGTGGGCGCCGATTTTGAAAACACCCTGCTTATGAAGCCCTTCTTGGTGAAGCCCGATTCGCCGATGATTCAAGCCTTGCTTAATGCCTACAACGAAGCTACGGGTGAACAGGCAAAACCGTTCACGATGGGCGGCGGCACCTATGCGCGCGAATTTACGTCGGGTGCCAGCTTTGGCCCTAATCGCGCGTGGGTTGAAACTCCCGCTTGGGTGGGCACGGAACACGGGCCGGATGAAGGCATCAGCGAAGAGCTGCTCAAAAGCGCGCTCAAGATTTATGCGTTGACCATCAACAAACTGATGCAGCTGAAATACTAGTCCCGCTGGCTAACCGGGGGTCGTGAAGGTTCGGTAGAGCGTTTTATATGTGCGTTGCGGCCGCGCGCGAGTTTCGCTATACTACGTAACCGCGCTTCTTTTGAAGGCGCCGCGCCAACGTGGCTCAGCTGGTAGAGCAGCTCACTCGTAATGAGCAGGTCAGCGGTTCGAATCCGCTCGTTGGCTCCACGAACATTGCAGGCCGGACAAGCTATTTGTCCGGCCTTTTTGCTTCAACCTGACGGCGCGCCCTGGTGGGCATATAACCGTTCAAGCCTCTCGTTGCTTTCGTGCGCGTACAGGGAGTACGCTTACTTCAAGCGCCTCGGTCTTTCACGATTATCTGCTCCGCCAGGACGTGCCTGTTGTTTACGTTGTTGATTTAACCTGGCGGTGTGCCTGTCTTTGCCTTTATTCCCTTATGCTTGCTATCGTTTTGGTAATTGGATTTCCCGCTATATAACCCTGTAGGGGCGGATTCCCTATCCACCCGCATGGCCTGGGAATAGACCACACCTGGTGTAGGGGCGGTACGCGGGCGGATAGGGAATCCGCCCCTACGAAAGATGCCGACGGCTGTGTGGGTTGAATCTGCAAAATTTTGCAGGTATAATGATTTGCATAATTTTGCAGATTTGGGAAGGGTGTGGTGGCATGAGTGCGGGTAGTGTGTTTGTGCGCCAGGTGGGGCGGGCGGTGCGGGCCCGGCGCAAGGAAGAGGGGCTTACTCAGCGTCAGCTTGCACAGGCTGCTCATGTGTCTGAGCGTTTTATCGTTTCGCTTGAGCAGGGCGTTGCTTTGGGCATGCAGCTAGATAAGCTTTTGCAGGTTTTAGATGTGTTGCGCATCAGTCTTTGCCTCAACACGGATCGGGATAATAAGGTGGCTGCCACGTCCCTTGAAGCTACGCTGTGTCAGGAAGCTCAAAGTGCAGCTTCGGCCTACGATGAGGCCTTTCAGCAGGCAACTTCCGCCATTAAACCAACTTTTGATTTTCACACCCTTAAGGAAGCTTCGGCTAAGGGGGTGAAAACCCTATGACGGCGCGTACGCTTAAGGTTGTTATTGCTGGCCAGATGGCGGGTAGCTTGACCCAGGGAAGCAGCGGTCAAATCACTTTTTCCTATGAAAGTGGCTACAGTGGACCCCCGCTTTCGATTGCCAAGCGCATAACGAATCAAACTTACACCGACAAGCAGGTGCGTCCTTTTCTTTTTGGTCTTCTGCCCGATGATCCCCGCGTCAGACAAAGTATGGGTGCAAAATTCCAGGTTTCTGGCAACAATCCTTTTGATCTGTTGGTGCATAGTGGTCTTGACTGCCCGGGTGCGGTGCAGTTTTGTCTTGAGGATGATTTCGCCACGCTTGCGGATAGGGAAGGCAGCTTATCGCCTATTGATGATGAAGGTATTGCTGAGCGCCTTAAGCAGGGTAGGGAACAAAATGCTGCGGCCTGGACTGATGTGCAGGAGCATTGGTCTTTGGGCGGGCAGCAATCAAAGTTTGCCCTGCGCTTAGAAGATGGCGGGTGGCATCGCTGCCTGGGGTCTGCCGCAACAACGCACATCTTCAAGGGAGGTATCGGCCGCCTTGAGGCGCAAGCACTCAATGAATACGTATGCATGAAACTGGCGAGGGCTTGCGGGCTTCCGGTGGCGGAGGTGTCGTATCAGGTGTTTTCGGGTGAGCCGGCAATTGTGGTCAAGCGTTATGATCGCCGGCGCACAAAGGGCGGCGCTGTCATTCGCCTTCATCAGGAAGATTTTTGCCAAGCACTCGGGGTTCTTCCTGAAAATAAGTATGCCGAAAACGGAGGCCCTGGTGCGGCTGACATTTTGGCTCTTCTGCGTGATAAAGCCACGTCACAGCAAGATGCTAGTGCACTTTTTATTGAGATGCTGTTTTTCAATTATCTTATTGCCGCGCCCGATGCGCATGCAAAAAACTATTCCCTGCTGTTGGGGGCATCGGGTGAGGCCGTTCTTGCGCCTTTGTACGATGTTGCGTCGCTGTTTCCCTATGTGCGGCCCCGGGATCACCGGCGTTGTGCGATGAGTATAGGTGGAGAAAACCGCATCGGACATGTTGGGGCGCACGCGATTGAGCGCTTTGCTCAGGCAAATAATCTTGCCGATTTAGGGCTTGATTCGCAGGTTTGCTGTGAAATCATGGCTTCTTTTGCTCAAACTTTGCCCGCTTTGTTGACCGAGGTGTTTGAAGAGTCACACGCGCTTGAGGGCATCGAAGCCTTGCGCGTGCGCCTGGAAGGTCCCGTGCGTGATTTGTGTGCGTCTACGCTGCGGATGCTTTAAGCGCGGCAAGCTCTAAACGACAACAGGGAGGCGATTGCTCGTCTCCCTGTTATTTGTAGCTGTTGGATCCCCGCGGCTTTACTTGCTTTGCTTGCGGCCTAGCAGGCGGGCTATGAAGTTGAGGAAGCGGTGCTTTTTGGGCGGGCGTGGTGCTGATTGGGCTTTGGGCGTGGGGCGGGGTATGGGGCGCGACGTTGTGGGTACGGCGCTTGCGGGGTGTGCTTTCGGTTGCGTGCGCGCAGCCTGCGGGGCGTCTGTTTGCGCTTCAGTTTTGGCCTGTGCTTCAAGGGCGGCTTCGGCCTCTTTCATAACGTAGAGTTCATACTCAAGAGCTTCGGCCTCTGCCCTAACGTGCAGTTCATATTCGCGGGCTTCCGCTTCAGCCTGTGCTGCGGCATCATCGGCGGCAAGCTTCGCAGCCGGCACTTTTGCCACAGCTTCCCCAACGGGCACGCTCTTCACTTCCGCCGGCACTTCCCCAGCCGGCACGTTCTTCGCGCTTTCCGCGTTGGCGGGTTTGCGGTTGGCTTCGCGGGCGGCTTCTTCGGCGGCGGCTTCTAGGCGGCGGCCGTAGGCTTCCTTGATGAAGTAATCCTGCGAATCAAACAGTTCGCGGGTGCCTTGGTCGTTGATGGCGGCAAAGTGTCCCAGGGGGGTGTAGCTTTTATCGGCGCGCAGTTCGCGCAATTTTGCCGTGTCTGACATGGCCACATCCAAATAGCCTAGGATGGAACAGCGCAGCTCTTCGTTCAAAATCGGCCAGGCAATCTCGATGCGCTTGTCCATGTTGCGCGTCATCAAATCGGCGCTGGAAAGGTAGATGCGCATGCTGTCGTGCGGGCCAAAGCCATAAATGCGGCTGTGTTCAAGCAGGCGCCCCACGATCGAAAAGATGCGAATGTTGTCGGTAACGCCGGGAATCTGCGGAATCAGGCACGAAATGCCGCGCACCAGCAGCGTCACTTTTACACCCGCCTGCGAGGCTTCGGCAATTTTCTCGATCAAATCTTTGTCGGTGATGGAATTCGTCTTGAAAAACAGCGCGGCTGCCTCGCCCGCTTGTGCCAGGGCAATCTGCTTGTCGATGCCCGCCATGATCAGCTGCTTTATCTGCAGCGGAGCCACCCACAGCAGCTCGTAATTTGTCGAAGCGTTTTCCAGCGCCATGTTGCGGAAAAATTCCATGGCATCGCGCCCGATGGTGGCATCGGTGGTAATAAAGGAAAGATCGGTGTAAAGCTTGGCTGTCTTTTCGTTGTAATTGCCCGTGCCCAGCTGCGTGATGTGCTGGATGCCCGCCTCGGTTTGGCGCGTGATGCAGCAAATTTTGCTGTGCACCTTGTAATCGCGGAAGCCGTAGATAACGTTGGCGCCCGCTTCTTCAAAGCGCTGCGACCATTCGATGTTGTTGTTTTCGTCGAAGCGCGCGCGCAGTTCAAACAGCGCGGTAACATCCTTGCCGCGTTCGGCGGCAGAAATGAGGGCTTCGGCCAAATGTGATTGGCTGGCCAGGCGATACAGCGTTATCTTGATAGAAACTACCGTGGGGTCCGCGGCCGCTTCGCGCAAAAGCTGCACGAAGGCATCCATGCTTTCGTAGGGGTAGGAAAGCAACAGTTCCTTTTCGGCCACCTGTTCCATGATGGGGCGGCGCCGGTCAACGCACGATGGCCACTGCGGCACAAACGGCGTACAGGTTAGCTCGTCGGCAAGCTCCTTATTTTTCAGGCGGCCGGCCAGGCCCCAGGCATAGCCCATATCAAGGGGCACGCTGGTAATGTAGACCTGGTTTTCCTTCAAATTAAGGCGCTTGACCAAAAATTCTTCCATAACGGGCGAAAGGCGCCGTTCGCATTCCAGGCGCACCGGGGCCAGGCGCGCGCGCTTCTTCAAGATGCGCTTCATGTGTTCGCGGTAATCTTCTTCGATTTCGTCGGTGCCTTCGGTGGCATCAAGGTCGGCGTTGCGCGTTACGCAAATCACGTTGGTGTGTTTGACTTCATACATCGAAAAAATGTCGGCGGCAATCATTTCCAGCGCGTGTTCGATCAGGATAAATTGCAGGCCTTCACCCGGCAGGGCAATAACGCGTTCGCACTGCTTGGGCAGGGGAATCAGCCCCAGCGTGACCCCTTCGGCTGCCTGGTTCTTTTCCTTTTTGTGGGGGGGTTTGACGCCGTTTTTTACGGGCTCGGCCTCTTCATCCAAGCGCACCAAAACGTGCAGCGCTCCGTTTTCCAAATGGGGGAAGGGGTGGCGCGAATTGATGATTTGCGGCGACAAGAAGGGCACAACATTGGCCTGCATATAGGCGCGCAGGTATTCGTCTTGTGCGGCGCTTAAGGCTTTGGCGTGCAGGTTTTTAACGCCACGCGCGGCCAATTTTTGCCGCACATCCTTAAATATGCCTTCCTGAATGGGGTAGAGTTCGTGGCAGCGTTCATAGATGGCGCTTAGCTGTTCGGCGGGCGTCATGCCTGTTTTGGAATCGCGCACCGCTTTTTTCAGCAGGCCTAAGTCGGTTAAGCTGCCCACGCGCACCATGAAAAATTCTTGCAGGTTAGAAGAAAATATGGCGATAAAGGTGAGCCGTTCTAGCAGCGGCACCGTTTCATCGGCACCTTGTGCCAGCACGCGTTCGTTGAAGGTGAGCCAGGATAGTTCGCGGTTTTGCATGTAGACGCAGGCCTGAACAGGTGTTTTTTCCGGCGTTGGCTGGTCGGCTGTTGCGCGGGCCTTCGTTTCGGGGGTGGCGGGTGTTTGACTGGCGGCTTTTTTGGTGTCCATACTCGTCCTTACTCTCGCGTTTCTTTCCTTATTATAATCTATTAGCTGGTTTGTGCCTGTAATATGCGTTCGATTAAGTATCCTTCGCGCACGCCGCCCTTGCAAAGGCGCAGTTGTTCGCTGTGGCAATCGCGCATGATCTGGCGCAAGATAAGGCAGCCGGGCACCAGGGTGTGAATGCGGTCGGGCACCGCTTTAAGCGCAAGGTGAACAAAGGCGTCGGGCTGGCTTTTTTGCAGCGCCAAAATTTCATCCACCTGCGCCGGCGTTAGGGTGTCGGGGCGGTTGATGGTGTGCGTTATTTCGGCATACATCTTCGCGGCGGCGCGCACGCTGCCCCCGATGCCGAAAAGCTGCGGGCTAGTGTAGGGCGCGCAGTCGGTTTGCTGGGCCGTGGCGCGCTCAAAGGAAGTGGCAATGGCTTTTGCCTGGTCAGGCGTGGGCAAAAGGGAAGTCACGTGCTTGGCAAAGCTGGAAAGCGACCCCTGCCCAATGCTGATGTTGTCAAAATCGCGCCCCGCGCTGATGCGGGTCAGTTCGGTGGACCCGCCGCCGATGTCGATAAGCGTGCCGTTTTCTAGGCTGGCGTCGCTTGTTGCCCCCACAAAGCCCAAATGCGCTTCTTCGGCAGCTGAAAGCAGGGTAACGGGCAGGCCGATGCGTTCTGCAATGGCCGCTGTTGCCTCGGCTGAATTTGTGCAGTTGCGCAGCACGGCGGTGGCAAACACTTCTTGGCGCTTGCACTTGAAGTAGTCGGCCCGGCGCAGGTGCCCATTTAATACGCTCACGGCATGATCGATGCCGCAGGCGGTCATGATGCCATTTTCAACATGGGCAGATAAGCCCGCCATCACCTTGTGGTTGATAAGACTGCGAAAATCCTTCTTGCGGCGATACACCGTTTTTGTGTCGTCTTTAACTTCATAGATGCAGGCGCGGATGGTGTTTGAGCCAAGGTCGATGATTCCATAGGTGGGCATGTCGGGGTTCCTATCTGTGCCGATGCGAAGCGTTTTCCTTTAGTTTAGGGGTTTAGTAACGCTTTTGAAAGCGCGGCGCGGCAAATGTGGCTTAAGGAGTATCATAATTGACGAATATTTTACCTAAGCCGGGGGGATTCCATGCTGGAAAAAATTGATTTTGCGGTCGATGCCATTTCCAAGGAAGAATACAAACCGCTGCACGATGCGCTGATGCAGCGCCTTGTTATATTGCAGCAGCAGGCGCGCAGTGCGGGAGTGGGCGTGGTCGTTTTGCTGGAAGGCTGGAACGGCGCCGGCAAGGGCGGCCGCATTTCCGATTTGCTTTTTGAACTGGATGCGCGCGCCACCACGGTGCACGTGACAGAAAACTTCAACGTGAAAGATGCCAAGCTCTTCCGCAACGAGCACTACGGCGCGACGGGTTACTTCCCGCTGATGCAGGAATTTTGGAAGGCGCTCGGCCCGCGAGGCAACATGACCCTGTTTGATCGCGGCTGGTACACCACCGCAGCTCAGCGCCTTATGTATGCCAAGCCCGACAAGGATGCTTCCCGCAAGCAGCGCCGCCGTTTTGAAGAAGCGCTCGGCCTTAAAATTGATGCCTATCTTGAATCGATCGAAAATTTTGAAGCGCAGCTGATCGCCGATGGCTATGTGGTCGTGAAATTTTTCCTGCATATTCCCGAAAAAACGCAGCGCGAACGCCTGACGGGGCTGGCGCAAGATCCGGCGACGGCCTGGCGCGTTTCAAAAGAAGAGCTTAGCCACGTTGATGATTACGCCAACACCTACCAGGTATACGAAAATATGCTGTGCAAAACGAATTTTGGTTTCGCGCCCTGGGTGCTGCTCAACGGCCAAGATAAGCGCAGGTCAAACCTGACCATCGTGCGCACCTTGGTCGAATCGATCGAAACGGCGCTGCACAAACAGGCCGATCCTGCCGCGGCGGCCGCAGCCCAGGCGGCTTTGGCCAACAGCGCCACCGTGCAGGAAGAAGGCGCCGATGAACGCACGCGCACGCCCCAGCAACAAGAGGCCCTGCGCGCTGCCGCACAGCTTCAGGCGGTTGCCGCGCGTGCGGCGGCGCCCGCATCTTCGGAATTCCCCATCGTGGCCGATTTTCCTTCCCTGCAAGGCATCGACCGCCACCTGCAGTTTTCGCGGGAAGAATACAAGAAGCGCCTTTCTGTGGAACAGGACAGACTTTTCAACCTTGAACTGGAAATGTATCAGCGCCGCATTCCGCTGATGGTCATGTATGAAGGCTGGGATGCTGCGGGCAAGGGCGGCAACATCAAGCGGGTGGCCCAGGCGCTCGATGCGCGCGCCTACACCATTTTTCCTTCCCCCGCGCCCACGAAGCTTGAACTGATGCATCCGCATTTGTGGCGCTATTGGACGCATCTTCCCAAGGCGGGTCACGTGGGCATTTACGATCGCAGCTGGTATGGTCGCGTGCTGGTGGAACGCGTGGAAGGCTTTGCGTCGCCGGAAGAATGGGGGCGCGCCTACGACGAAATCAACGAATTTGAGCGTGATTTGCAGGAGTGGGGCGCCATTTTGCTGAAGTTTTGGGTGGATATCAGCGAAGAAGAACAGCTAGCGCGCTTCAATGCCCGCGAAGCCGACCCGGCAAAGCAGTGGAAAATCACGCCGGAAGATTGGCGCAACCGCGATCGCTACCCCCAATATCGCGCGGCCGTCGAGGATATGTTTCGCCTCACTTCGACGCCGTTTGCCCCCTGGATTATCCTGGAAAGCGATAATAAGCAGTATGCACGCATAAAAGCGTTACGAATCATCAACGATACCCTTGAAGCCCGCTTGCATGAAAAGTGAGTGAGCGCTACCATAGACAGACGTAAACGTACGCAGTTAATGCACTTGTCGCAGGGCGGCAATGTTTGAGACAAAAGGGGTAGATATGCTAAACATTCCTATGGAAGCAGTTTGGATTATCGTTGCGGTAATTGTATTGATTATCGTGGTGTTTGTGGCCAAAGGCTTTATCGACGAAATGAAGAAGAAATAAGGTATTCGGGCTTGCTTGTGCCGCCGCCGGCCGTGGGTCGATTGCGGCTTAGTCGGGCGCACACAGCCATGGATATTACGTACAGAAACCGATAAAACGCACAGCGCGCCCCTCTTTTCGGGGCGCTTTGTTTATCATGGGCACAAACGGCTAAGGAGAGGCATTCATGGCGGATCATCACGAATATGGGCAGGTGCTGCCGGCAACAAGCGGGCCTGCGCGCCGCAGGACTGGTTCGCGTCCTTCGGTGGGCAGGACAGCGCCCGGTTCGCCTTTGCCTCCCAAAAAAGGCGGGCCTTGGCGCATCGTATTCGGCGTGGCCTTCATCGTGTTGGTGCTTTCCCTAATCGGGCTGGGCGTTATGGGCTTTAGCTATTGGCAGGGGCAAAATACTTATAAAGAAATCGCCCAGGAAGCCTTCCCCGAACCCAAAGATCCTGCCGCGTTGCAGCTGGCCGATATGACGCTTGATTGGGATGCCCTGCGCAAGGTAAACCCCGATGTTGTCGGTTGGATATACGTGCCCGGCACCGTGGCTAATTACCCCATTGTGCACACGACCAACAACGAAAAATACCTGACGACCGATTTTAGAGGCGACCCGGGCTTTTTGGCGCAGTTTGGCAGCATTTTCCTTTCGGCCGAAAATACGCCCAGTTTTTTGGATGCCAACAACATCGTGTATGGCCACCACATGAACGATGGTTCGATGTTTGCCTTCATCAGCGGCCTTTTTGACAGCAAGGCGTTTAACGAACACCGCACGATCTATATACTCACGCCCGATGGAAACTATAAACTTTCGACGTTTTCCCTGATTGCCTGCAAAGACGACGATCCTTTGGCGCAGCCGAACTTTGCCACGCCCGCCGATTTGCAAGCTTACGTGCAAGACAAGATTGACCGCAGCGTTGTCACGCTTACAGAGCCGATTGACCCTGCGGCCGTAACGCGCGTCTTTTCGCTTATCACCTGCGATAATGTAACCGACGCGGGGCGCGAAGTTCTGTTTGCTTCCGTGGTCGAATCCACAAAAACCGAAACCCCTACCACTACCGCTGTCAACCCCAACGATGTGGGTGTTGTCGGCCAAGCAGCTAAGGAGATTGCATGAGTGGCTCTTTGATTCCCGGCGAAACCCCTGATCGTCCCGAGGAAGAGTGCGCCGTATTTGGCGTGTTTGCGCCCGATGAAGATGTTGCCCGCCTCACCTGCTTCGGGCTGCAGGCGCTGCAGCATCGCGGCCAGGAAAGCGCGGGCATCGCGGTGGGCGATGGCGAAACCATCATGGTCACCAAAGATTTGGGGCTGGTGACGCAGGTGTTTAACGAAGCATCGTTAGCGGCACTGCCCGGGTGCGTGGCTGTGGGCCACGTGCGCTATTCCACCAGCGGTGCTTCTTCTTCCTGGGAAGCGGCACAGCCCCACATTTCGGCCATCGACGATGTGCTGATCGCGCTTGCCCACAACGGCACGCTTATCAATACCAACACCCAGCGCGCACGCCTTGTTGCGCAGGGCGTGCAGTTTCGTTCTTCGGCCGATAGCGAAGTGGCGGCCAAGGTGATTGGGCAGGCCACCCAGAAAACGCACCATTTGCGCGACGGCATCCGCACGATGATGCAATCGCTGGAAGGCGCCTATGCCATGGTGTTGGCCAGCCCCGATTCGCTCTATGCCTTTCGCGATGCACACGGCATTCGCCCGCTAAGCATCGGCAAGTTGCCCGGCGGCGGCTGGGTGGTTTCCAGCGAAACCTGTGGCCTTGATATCATCGGTGCCGAATTTGTGCGTGATGTTGAACCGGGCGAAATAGTGCGCTTTAATGCGGAAGGCATGTATGCCGAACAGGCTATTCCCGCACAGAAGCGCGCATCGTGCATTTTTGAATACGTCTATTTTGCGCGGCCCGATTCCGTGCTGGATGGCCAGAGCGTCTATCAGGCGCGCCGCAATATGGGCCGCATCTTGGCGCAGGAATCTTCCGTCGAAGCCGATCTGGTGTTGGGCGTGCCCGATTCCGGCGTGCCTTCGGCCATGGGCTACGCGCTGCAAAGCGGCATCCCGTATTCTGATGGCATCGTAAAAAACCGCTACGTCGGCCGCACCTTTATTGCGCCCACCCAGGCCATGCGCCAGATGGGCATTCGCATCAAGCTTAACCCGCTACCTTCCGTTATCGCCGGCAAGCGCCTGGTGGTTATCGACGACAGCATCGTGCGCGGCAATACGTCGAAGAAGCTTGTGGCCATGCTGCGGACGGCCGGTGCCAAAGAAGTGCACATGCGCATCGTTTCCCCCGAAGTGATGTGGCCGTGCTTTTATGGCATCGACACCGACACCCAAGATCAGCTTATCGCCGCCAACATGACCACGGAACAGATGAACGATTACATCGGCACCGATTCGCTCGCGTTTATTTCCCTTGAAGGCCTGCACGCTTCGGTGCATGCGAACCACGACGATTTCTGCGACGCCTGTTTTTCGGGGGAATACCCGGTAGATATTCCCGAGCCGCTTCGGAAGAAGGGTTTTTTGGAACCCGGTACGGTAAGCGCCACCTTTGCTGGCAAGGAGTAAAACATGACCGAGAGGATCACCATGCCCTACACCGAAAACGATGAAGCCCCCGCTATGCCCAGCTGGGTTAACGAAGATGCGACCACCTATGCGCAGGCCGGGGTGGACACGGCGGAAGGCGCGCGCGCGGTCGATGCGATCAAAGATGCCGTGCATTCCACGTATCGCAGCGAAGTTATCGGCGACATCGGCGGCTTTGGCGGCCTGTTTTCTGTGGCGGCGGCCAAGCAGATGGCCGACCCTATTTTGGTTTCGGGCACCGATGGCGTGGGCACGAAGCTTAAAGTTGCCCAGCTGGCAGGTAGGCACGACACGGTGGGCATCGATCTGGTGGCCATGTGCGTCAACGATATTTTAGCCACGGGCGCCGAACCGCTGTTCTTCTTGGATTACGTGGCGGTGGGCAAGCTGGAAGCCGAAGCCGTGGCCGAAGTGGTGGCGGGTATTGCGGAAGGCTGCTGCCAGGCGGGTTGTGCGCTTATCGGCGGCGAAATGGCCGAACACCCCGGCGTGATGGACCCGCACGATTACGATCTTTCCGGCTTCTGCGTGGGCATAGTCGATCGCCCGCTCATGCTTGATCCGGCAGGGGTGGCTGTGGGCGATGTGCTGCTGGGCTTGGCTTCAAGCGGCCTGCATTCCAACGGCTATTCCCTTGCCCGCAAGGTGTGCATCGAAGGCAAAACCCACTATGAACTGCGCTTGCCCTGTGAAGAGTTGGCCGGTTCGTGTGTGCAAGATGCCCTGCTAGAACCCACGCGCATCTATGTGAAGTCGGTACATGCCGCGCTCGGGGCACACCCCGAAGCCGTGCACGCGCTGGCTCACATCACCGGCGGCGGCATCACCGAAAACCTGAACCGCGCGCTGCCCAAAACGATGGATGCCGTGGTTGATTTGAGCACCTGGGAAATGCCGCCCATTGTGCCCTTTGTGTGCGCGGCCGCCCGCTTGGATGAAGCCGAAGCGCTCAAAACATTCAACATGGGCATCGGCATGGTGCTTATCGTGGACGCTTCTCAGGCCGAAGCGCTGCGCGCAACGCTGCAACAGCAGGGCGAAACCGTGTACACCATTGGCACGATTGAACCGGGATGCGGCACGGTGCGCTACACCAACGAAGGCTCGCTGCTATGACCAGCCCGATTGACCCGGCCAGCCTGACCAGCCTGACCGATCCGACCGACCCGCTGAAAATTGGCGTGTTGCTTTCGGGCAGCGGAACAAACTTGCAAGCCCTTATCGATGCCATCGCCGAAGGCAGCCTCAACGCTGAAATTGTGGAAGTCATCGCGTCGCGCCCCGATGCCTATGGCTTGAAGCGCGCCCAGCAGGCCGGCATTCCCACCTGTTCGCTGAACAGGGAAGTCTATGCCGATCCGCGCGTGGCCAACGAAGCTATTGCCACCGAACTTACGCGCGCAGGCGCTGAATATGTGGTCATGGCGGGCTATATGCGCATGTTGGGCGAAGAAGTGCTGGATGCCTTCCCCGATAAAGTGATCAACTTACACCCGGCGCTGCTGCCTTCGTTTAAGGGGGCACACGCCATTGCCGATGCCTTTGAGGCGGGCGTGAAAATAACGGGCATCACCGTGCATTTTGCCAACGCCGAATACGACAAGGGCCCCATTATTGCGCAGCGCGCCATCGCCGTGAGCGAACAGGACAGCTTGGAAAGCCTGGAAGCGCGCATACACGAAGCTGAACACGATCTTTACCCCGAAGTTTTGCGCCTGCTTGCATCCCGGCGCGTTTCAATCGACGAAAACAGAAAGGTGCGCATCAGTGAATAAGGAAGTTTTGTGCCACATTATCGAAGATTTGCGCGCGGGCGTTACCCCCAAGCTGAGCGTGGAGGATTTCCCCTGCTTTTCTGCGGAGGCCACAGCGGGCAACGCCTATGTGAGCCCGGCCACGCTCGACGTGATTGCGGCAAGCCTGAGCGCGGCCGACATTCCCACCTTCCAGCGCGCCCTGCGTTCCATGGAAGAAAACGACCTGGGTTGGCTGGGCTTCAAGGTGGTTGTCGATGCCGCGGTGGCCGTTACCAACACCGATAACGAAGTGACGAAGAAGTATGGCGAAGCGGGGTCGGCCGACGGGCAACCGCTGGTGTTTTTCTGCAACGACGCCAAGGAACTGGTTGCTTCGCGCACCCCTTCCGCACGCGACTTTTTCCAGATGAAGGATTCCACGCGTGGGCCTTCGATGCACAACGAACAGTTTGCGGGGCTTACCTGGGTGTCGGTGCCGCTGTTTGATCGCGTGCACGTGTGGCTTGCCGGGGCATCAGATGTAGCCAGCGAAGTGGCGCCGCTTGCGATGCATGTGGGATTTGACGTGACGGTTGTGGATTACGATACCGCTTACGTAAATGAAAAGCGCTTCCCCGCAGCCCGGCGCATTGTGCTTGAAAGCTTTGATAAGCTAGATACCCTCGAAGCGAAACCGCAAGATTACGTGTGCGTGCTGACGCGTGGGCACATGCAAGACCCCGAAAGCTGCGTGTGGGCGCTGCGCCACGGCGTGCATTACGTGGGTATGATGGGCTGCGCCGGCAAAAACGAACGCGTGTGTGAACTGTGCGCGGCCGCCGGCATAAGCGATGCCGATTGGGATCGCGTGAAGCGTCCTATCGGCCTTAGTTTCGGGGCAAAAACACCGGCTGAACTGGCCATAGCCATTGTTGGTGAACTGGTTGATGTGCGTTACAAGCAGCGTTATAGCGCTGCTGCGCAGGCAAAACATGAAGCAAGCCTAGGGAGGAACTAGCGTGGAAAACCCAAAGATCAAGCGAGTACTCATTTCAGTTACCGACAAGACGGGGGTTGCCGAGTTTGCGGCGGCGCTCAGCCAGGAATTCGGTGCCCAGATTATTTCGACGGGCGGCACGGCGCGCGCGTTGGCGCAGGCCGGCGTTGCGGTAACGCCCATTGAAGAAGTGACGCACTTCCCCGAAATGATGGACGGGCGCGTGAAAACTTTGCACCCGCTGGTGCATGGCGGCCTGCTGGCCAAGCGCGACAACGCCGATCATATGGCCGAAGCTTCCGCCCATGGCATCGACATGATCGATATGGTGGTGGTGAACCTGTACGCCTTCACGAAAACGGTCGATTCCGGTGCCGATTTTGCCACCTGCATCGAAAACATCGATATTGGCGGGCCTTCCATGTTGCGCTCTGCCGCCAAAAACTTTGAATCGGTTGCCGTGGTCACCAGCCCGGATAGCTATGGCGCCCTGCTTGCCGAAATGCGCGCCAACGACGGTGCCACGCTGCGTGCCACGCGCGTGCGCTTGGCGCTGCAGGTGTTTCAAACCACGAATGCCTACGACGGATCCATCGCCGCTTGGATGGAAGACCAGCTTGAAGATGCTGCGGCCGAAAAGTTTGCCGCGCGCAAAAACCTTGCGCTGACCAAAGTGCAAGATTTACGCTATGGCGAAAACCCGCATCAGAGTGCCGCGTTTTATCGCCGCGAAGATTACGCGATGGCCGCCCACAGCTTGGCGCATGCCAAGCAGCACCAGGGCAAAGAACTTTCCTACAACAACTATCTTGACCTTGATGCCGCTTGGGCAGCCGTGCGCGAATTTGACAAGCCGGCCTGCGTTATCGTCAAGCATTTAACCCCCTGCGGCGTGTGCGAAGACGACAACATTGTGGATGCCTACCAGCGCGCCCATGCCTGCGACCCGGTTTCGGCCTACGGTGGCGTTATTGCGTTTAACCGCGGCATCAACGCCGATATGGTGACGGCCATTTTCAACAACAAGCAGTTTGTGGAAGCCATCATCGCCCCGCAGTTTGCGGCTGATGCCTTAGATATGTATGCATCCAAGCCCAACGCGCGCCTGCTTTCGACGGGCGGCGTGAACCCGGCCGGCTGCGAAGTGGAATACCGTTCGGTGGAAGGCGGGCTGCTGTGCCAAGATAGCGATGCGGTGGCCGAAGACCCCACCACGTTTACCGTGGCCACGAAGCGTCAGCCCACGGCGGCCGAGCTTGAGGAATTGATCTTTGCCTGGAAGGCCTGCAAATCGGTCAAATCCAACTCTATTTTGTTGGCTAAAAATCATGCCAGCGTGGGTGTGGGTGGCGGCCAGCCCAACCGCGTGAATTCCGCACAAATTGCCGTGGAGCAGGCGGGCGATGCCGCCAAGGGTTCCGTTGCGGCATCCGACGCGTTTTTCCCCTTCCGCGATGGTTTCGATGTGCTGGCACAGGCGGGCGTAAGCGCCGTTATCCAGCCGGGTGGTTCTATTCGCGATGAAGAAGTGGTCGCTGCCGCCGATGAACAGGGCGTGGCCATGGTGTTTACGGGGCATCGCCACTTCCGCCACTAAGCGCGCCCGCACCAACACGCACGCCACCTGGATACACCAAGGGCACCCCGAGGGGTGCCCTTTTAGTTAGTCCTGGTGGCTCAATACTCCTGTGTTCCCTCTGTTGTTGCAGCTAAGCTTGCGCGCAAAAGGATTGAGGGGAGGGGGCTTGCCCGCTACTTAGCCCACCGCTTTTTTGGCGGCTTGATAGATGCGGTAATCTTCGCGGGTGTTTGAGAGGTCGAAAAATACTGCGAGGGCAAAAAATATCCCCAGGCCGATGGTAATGCTTGATCCCATGCGCGGCATGAGCATGATAAGCCAGGGCCCAAAAATGAGCAGCGCGGGAATCATGAGAACCCACGAGCAGCCGCCACTGCGCCTGAAGTGATTCACAACCGAAACCAGCACGTAGGCAAACAGGCCGGTGGCCGCCGACCCCAGCGCAATCATGGCTGCCAGGAAAATCAACTTCGCCGCAATCAGGAAGGCATCCACCTTCAGGGCAACTTCCGCTTCCGTGAATCGTTCCTGCGGTGTTTTGTGCGGCACGCTCGCGCCACCGAAGGGGTTGTAGGTGCTTTGCTGCCCCGGCTGGCCGGCACCTGCTTGGCGGGTATCATCCCAGGAAGTCCACACCCAGCCCGTTTGCCCCGTGCCGCCAAAAGGCCAGCCTGCAAACGGGTCGTAATCTTCGCCACCCGCGCCGGGGCGAGGGGTGCCGCCACCACCATAGGGATTGGGGTACGAGCCGCCGTAAGGGTTTTGCCCCGCCGGGCGACGGCCGCCGTATTCGGGATCCCACTTGCGGGAAAGCAGCACGTCGCGCGATTCGTTGATCAGCTTGGTTTTTTCTTCCGCTTCGGCGTGCTTCGTGGAATTTTGCGCGAAGTTATCGGGATGATTTTCCCTCACCTTTTCACGGTGCGCCCGTTTTACGGCATCGTCGCTTGCGCCGTCGGAAAGACCCAATATTTTGAGAGCTTCAGATTTCTTCATAAACCCACTCTAGCGTCTGTTTCCCCGCGCCAAGCACACGGCGCCACCTCTGTAAACGATATGTAATAAACCCCCCACCATTTGCCCATTGTTGCGCCCGGGAAGGGGGCAGGGCAGGCGTCGGCTGTGTGGCGACGGCGTCCGAAGCTTTCTGCGTGAGGTGTTGCGCTGGGTCTGAAGTGTTGCGCTAGGCTTGCGTGTTGGGCGCCCGTAATTCGGCGCATAATTTCCGCACATTGTGAAAAGTAGCTTGTAAGTTATCGCGAGAAGGGTATACTTCCTTTCAAAACTGACTGACTAGTCAGCACAACATGAGAGGGTGATGGGGTGCTTGGCGGGAACAAAGGATGTGTTGATGAAAGATTCTCGGGAAACGGCAGGGGCCAGAAAAGCGGCAGAGCTTGGGGTGGGGGATGGCGCCTTCGACGCGACGGCCTGCCTGCAAAATGCGTGCCCGGCAGCTTTTTTAGAGGCGCGCGGCTTGGGGCTGAAAACTTTGGGCGGCTACGCCTACAAAGGCGTTGACATCATGCTGAGCGCGGGGCAGATTTACGCGGTGCGCGGCCATAACGGCAGCGGGAAAACGGCGCTTTTGCTTACCTGCGCGGGGCGCATGGCGTTTAGCGAAGGCACGCTGCACATTGGCGGGGCACAGCTTCCCCATGCG
>JAVWGW010000017.1:0-17203 GCA_036640375.1 Raoultibacter sp.
TGGGCATCGACGCGCGCCATGGCTGCGGGCAGCAACACGCCGGCAAGGGCCACCCCTTCGCCCAAGTTGGTAACCGCGTAACCGCGATGGAGTTCATGGAGCCCTGCGGCGTCGACGTCGGCGATAAGCAAACGGCACGTTACCGTACCGATGTCGATAGCGGCAAAGCGACGGCTTTGCGCACGCGGTGGCACTGCACTAGCGGTGGCAGCAGCGGCAGCGGTATCCCTGGCAGCCCCGTCCACGGCGCTACTTCCCCGCCGCAGAAGAGGTGTTGACGGCAAACAGCGCATCGAGAATGGGAGAATACCAGGTGGCAGGGGCAGCGATACTCTTTTCGGCAACATCCGCATTCAGGTTTATCGCGGTTTCTTCCTCAAGCCCATGTACGCTCACAGAGTTTTCTCCCGCTTTGACCCATCCAAATTCTTCGCGCGCCTTATCTTCGATGCCTTCGGATGTTGAAAGCCTGTCGACCTCTGCCTGAATGGCGGTGTTGCGCTGCTCAAGGGCTGCGTATTCCGCCTGCACCTGCGCTTGCTGCCTGACGGCAAGGTAGAAATCTTTTGCGGCGGGGTAAAGAAACACGCACGAAAGCGCCAGGCAAGCCACAATGATTGCGGCGCCAATCGCCTTGGGTGACCGCAGTTTTTCACGGACGGAAACCCGCTTAAACGATTTGGCTGATCCGGAAGGCTGTGCCTGTTGCTGCATGCGCGCGCTGCGCTTTTGCGTTGTTCCCATCTGTCCCTTGTACAGGGCGGCACGCGATCCGGCGGCAGATTCTGCGGAAGATTTATTTGTGTCGGCATAGCGCGCTTCAAACACTTTGTCGGCCTTGGCCTTGCGGGCTGTGCGCTTCAAGGTGTCCAAGCGGGAAGATTTTTTTTCAGCTGCGGGGGAATGCTCGGCACGCTGTTGTGCAGCAGGCGTTGTGGCGCCCTGCGTTTTTTTCGCTTCTACAGCCTGGCTTTTTGCGGTCTTTTTTGGTGCCACTGCCTTCTTTGGCGTCGCTACCTTTTTTGGCGTCGTCGTCTTTTTGGGTGCCGCCACTTTCTTGGGCGCCTCCGCCTTCGGAGCAGCTTTTTTGGAAGCGGGAGCCTTGGCGACAACCTTCACCGAAGGCCGCTTCCCTTTCGCGGGCGCAACGGAGGGACGCGCGTTGGCACGCTTAGCGGCATCATTAAATGCAAGGATGTTTGTTTGCTTCGTCAGCGGGGTCTTCCCTTGCGGCATCGGGTTCGTTTCCTGGTGTGTTTATGCTTCAAGCTGCTTGCAGAATACCACACGCGCGCACCCCTTGTCATCGCCCGCAAGCGCAGAAGTCGGCAAAGCACCACAGATTAAAAGGTGGCTCTATTGATCAATCCCGCCAGCACCGTGATGCCGCACACGCTTGTTGCGCACTTACTTGGGCTGCGTACAACAACCTGGGACACGGGGGGTGTTTGGGTATAGTACAATGGAGCGCATCGGCAAAGGAGGGTTTTGATCATGGAAAAAATGTCTATGTCGCACGAGGATTACCTTGAAGCGATTGTTATGCTAGGCGGTAGCGAAGAAAACCCCGTTCGCTCGGTTGACGTCGCTAAAAAGTTGGGAGTTTCCAAAGCTTCCGTTAATAAAGCCATTTCAACGCTTAAGGAAAAAGGGCTGGTTGATCAACCCTTTTATGGCGATATTACGCTTACTCAAACGGGTCTTGCCTACGGAAACCAGGTGCTTGACCGCCATCACCTGCTATTCACCTTCATGACGCAAGCTTTAGGTATCGATGAAGAAACCGCCGACGCGGAAGCCTGCCAAATGGAACACGCCATCAGCGATGATTCCTTCGCAAAGTGGAGCACGTACATCAAGGGTCTGCAGCTATAGGCTCTTTTGCGCTCGTGCTTGAAATCTGCGTCAAATCGCTTATCCAATCCAAAAATGTAATATAGTCCATAATTTAGGACTATTAGGATAAAAATTTTTGCTGCCTACACGGCCTCGAAAAACGGAAGAGCCGCTTGGAGCCATTCCTCTGGCAGATAAATTGCCAAATAGCCGTGCCCATAGCCCTGCGCCTCGCAGATTTTACAGCTTGGCACCAAGGCTTGAAAACGTTGCGCCGAACGCTTGACGCAGTTCATTTCCTTTTCACCATACCAATACTGCACCTGCGCTGTGGTGTTTTTCACGCCATCTTTAAGCGTGTAAGCCATCATGTAGGTGCGATAGATAGTCAGGAGCGTTTTGCGCGGCGTGAGCGGCATATCATGCAGGTAAAGGCGTTGGGTTTCCTCAGGGAAAAGCATTTTTTGCGGCACCATTTTGGGCAGCAGTTTAATTTGCAGCCGACACGCGCGCTCGCTAAACATGAGGCAGCCAAAAAACTTTACCGCAACCAGGGAAATCCGCGCCATACCGGGCTGCGGATAGCACAGGCTACCGTCGATGATTGCTTTTTGCGCTACGTCAGCACGACGAGAGAGCAACTCCATGACAATTTGCCCACCCAAGGAAACACCGCAGAGCGCAAACAGATGCCCCCCGCAATGCTGGTCGATGTAGGCCAAGAGCTTGTCGGCTTCACCCTCAGTGGAAACATATTCGCTGGTATATTCCTCACAATGCCCATCCAAAGTGGGAAGAATGATGTGGTAGCGCTTCGATAATGCCTCCGCTTGCCGTTTAAAATTCCACCATGAGTTTCCGCCGCCGTGAATGAGCATAATGGGCGGATTTTTGGGACTTCCGAATGTTCTAAAGCGCATGGTTTTCCTCCTTTGGTGGTGCCGAAATCAGGGAAAGCTTCCGCAGGCGTTGCCCCTCCTCGTATTTTCGGTCGATATAGGGCTTCATCAAATCCGCCATGTGATCCATGAGCGTGTCGTATTCGGCATCGGTGATGCGGAGCAAAGCGGAGGTGAAAAAGACACGGTCTTTTTTGTAGTCGCTATCGACACAGCTGAAATAGCGGTCAAGCTCATGCATCAGCCCCAGATGAAACGCGGCGGAAAGCGGTGCGACGCTTTCCCCTTCGGGCACCATTTGACGGCTTTTCAGGGAATACACCTTTTCTATCGTGCCCCGCACACGATTTTCTTCCACAAGCTCAATGAGCTCGTTATCCTCCAAAATCTTCACATGGTGATATATTGTAGCGCGAGGAATATCCCCCAACACCTCCACCAATTCAGAAGTGCGCACCTTTTCATGTAAAGAAAGATACTGCAGAATTCGCAGCCGCGCAGGGTTCAAAATCAATTTTGAAATATCCATATTGCAACACCCTTTGTATGCTCTCTGATAATAATCTTAATTTATATTATAGTCCAAGATTTTAGATTATCAAGAGAGAAGGCGCTATTTTCCCTTTGCTGCATCTTCCGCATCGGCAATCATTTTATCTACGGCGCCACACCCGGCGCAGCCATTTTTTGAAGAACAACCCGAGCAGCCGATGTGTTTTCCCGCGCGACGCAAGCGCACCATGTAGGCAACAATCGCCACCACGATAACCAACAAAATAATTCCTACGAGAATCGTTCCCATAACGCCACCTTTCTTCTTTCCTTATTGTACGTCCACCGCACGAACCGGTGCAGTCAAATTTTTCTGCTTGCAAGCAGGTCTTACCAGCAAGAACAAGAACGCAAACGCAAGAGCAAGAGCAACGATTGAAGCTGGCCCAAAAGCAACTTCTCCCGAAACCATACCGCCAATCTGGTAAATCCAAAGAGCCACAACATAGGCCAGCCCGCATTGATAGCCGATTGCGCCCCAAAACCATGCCGGGCTGTTCATTTCGCGCCTGATGGCACCCATTGCGGCGAAGCACGGAGCGCAAAGCAGATTGAACGCGAGGAACGAATAGGCAGCGAGCGGAGTAAACGCAGCCTGTACGTTGGCATACCAACCTAAATCACCACCGTAAAGAACACCCATCGTGCCAACAACATTTTCCTTGGCAATAAGACCGGTAACCGTAGCGCTTGCTGCCTGCCAATCCCCCCATCCAAGCGGAGAGAATATCCAGGCAATCGCGCCGCCGAGCACAGCAAGAATGCTGTCATTTTGGTTTGCCACCGCACCGAAGCCGCCGCCGGTGAAGCCGTAACCCGAAACGAACCAAATAACGATGGTTGCCAGCAAGATTATCGTCCCAGCCTTCTTGATAAAGGACCAGGCGCGCTCGCCCATGCTGCGGAACAAAGCTCCTGGCGTGGGCATGTGGTATGAAGGTAATTCCATGACGAAGGGAGCCGGATCCCCCGCGAAGGCCTTGGTCTTCTTCAGTACGATGCCAGAACACAGAATTGCGGCAATCCCGAGGAAATACGCACTCGGAGCCACCCACCACACACCGCCGAACACCGCACCGGCAAACAGGGCGATGATGGGCAACTTCGCCGAACAAGGAATGAACGTGGTGGTCATGACCGTCATGCGACGGTCATTCTGGTTTTCAATCGTGCGCGAGGCCATAATGCCCGGCACGCCACACCCTGTCCCAATAAGAATCGGCACGAAGCTTTTACCCGACAGACCGAAGCGACGGAAAATACGGTCAAGGATAAATGCGATACGTGACATATATCCGCACGATTCCAGAAAAGCCAAGAGGAAGAACAGTACGAGCAGCTGAGGGACGAAGCCGAGCACTGCGCCCACGCCGGCAACGATGCCATCAAGAATGAGGGCTTGCAACCAATCAGCGCACCCGATGGCAGCCAGGCCGAATGCAAGCACTACTGGAACACCGGGAACCCAGAAGCCATAGGTGTTCGGATCGGGTTCTTCCACGGCAAGATCGGCGGCATAAGTTGCCGCATCCACCGAAACAAGGGTAGCAACCCCCGCTTCTTCATCGTAGCTTTCATAGCTTGCTATCACCTTGCCCGCCCTCGCCTCGCCGATAAAGGTAGGCGATGCCGGATCGAGCCCGGCTTGCTCGGCGGCGGTTTCGTAGGCCTCGATATCGGCTTGCGCCGTCTCGTACTCGTCGAGGACTATCCCATATTCATTTTGGCCAGCACCCAGAAACCATCCCTCGCCAAACACGCCTTCATTGGCCCAGTCCGTCGCCCATGTCCCCACCGTGGTCACCGAAATAAAATAAACCAAAAACATGACCATCGCAAAAATTGGCAATGCAAGCCAGCGATTCGTCACCACGCGGTCAATTGCGTCCGAAGAGGTTGCGCCGTCTGCGGCGGATCGGCTTCTACAGCCATCAATGATGCTTGTGATATAGGAATATCGCCCATTCGTGATGATGCTTTCAGCATCATCGTCGTGCGCTTCTTCAACAGCAACAATCGCTGCTTCAAGCGATGCCGACAAGCCGTAACGACCGATAATCTTTTCGTCGCGCTCAAAGAGCTTCACGGCAAAAAAACGCTTCATGGTTGCCGGCGCTAAATCGGGCAGACTTGTTTCAATCATCCGGAGCACCCGCTCAACGTCATTGTCAAAAACTGCGGGATGCTCAACGGCGGCAGGGCACTGAGCAAGCGCAACAATCTGTTTGCCGACCTGGTCAATTCCGATGCCTTTCAAGGCTGAAACCTCTACCACGGGAATGCCCAGCTGCGCCGAAAGTTCTTCTGTCGAAATAGTATCTTTGCGCCTGTTCACGACATCTATCATGTTGACGGCAAGCACTACCGGAATACCCAGTTCAAGCACTTGTGTGGTGAGGTAAAGGTTGCGTTCGAGATTGGTTCCGTCAACGATATTGAGAATCGCGTCAGGTTTTTCGTCAATAAGATAGGTGCGCGCAACCACTTCTTCGAGGGTATAGGGCGAAAGAGAATAGATGCCCGGCAAATCAACGATGCTTACCGCTTTATTCTCTTTTAGCCTTCCCTCTTTTTTCTCCACCGTAACGCCCGGCCAGTTGCCGACGTATTGATTTGATCCGGTCAAAGCGTTGAAGAGCGTTGTCTTCCCGCAATTGGGATTACCGACGAGCGCCACCCTGGTTGTCATATATTCACTCCTAAAATGTTAGCTATGATTAACTTACTGTCACAAAAAAAGCTGCATCGCAGCCCCTTGGGTCGTGCCGAAAGCCTGCCTTCGCAAAAGCTAGGAGACTTCCACCATGCACGCATCTTCCTTACGAAGAGAAAGCTCGTAGCCACGAACGGTAATCTCCACCGGATCGCCCAAAGGTGCCACTTTACGCACAGAAATCACGGTATTCCGGGTCACTCCCATGTCCATGATGCGGCGCCGAGTTGCCCCTTCACCGTGGAGTTTTATCACAGAAACGCAATCGCCGGTCTTGACATCGCGAAGTGTCTTCATGGTATTTCCTCTCATTATTTTAAAAAGTAGTTTGCGTCATTACACAACAATGGTGCGTGCCAATTCGGAAGTCAGAGCCACGCGAGAACCCTTCACGTTCACGATCAAGCCAGCGCCCATGCGTGCCACAACGGTAATGACCTGGCCGGGCACAAAACCAAGCTCCTCAAGATGATGGTGGGCGTCACCGAAATCGTGGAGTCGTCTAACGTGATATTTACCCATCTTCTTTACTTCTGATAAAACCATACCGAACCTCTCCATCAATTTGTTAACCTTGGCTAACCGCATGATAACAAAAAGACTTCCCAAAAGGAAGCCTAGGTTAACTATTTTTTGAACACCACACAGCGCGCAGAAACCGCACCGCTTACAAGAAGTGCAAACCGTGCTAGGCCTTCAGCAAGGCGCGAAACGCCTCTTCGGCATCGGCTTGCATTTTTTTCTCAAGCTCAAGATAGGCATCGAGCAGCTTGTTGCCCGCTTCCGTCAAATCGCTGCCATGCGCGCCATCGCGGTTGAGCAGCTGCATTCCCAAGGCGGTTTCTGTATCCTTCATGATGCGCCACGCCTTGCTATACGCCATGCCCATGCTTTTTGCGGCGGCATAGAGCGACCCTTTTTCCCGCACGCCCACGCACAGCTTTGCGATACCCAGGCCAAACACCGAATTGCTTTCGTTGTGGGGGTTTTCGACGCTGATTCTTACACGGGCAACCAGCGGTGCAAAATCTTCCATGGCCTAACCTTTCAAGAACTGCATCGTTGCCGCTTCGATGGCGGCGGGCGCGGAATCAATCACCTGGGTGAAGCGAACAGGAGCCACATCAAGCGACGCAAGCCCTTCAGGAATACTACCACATCCCGTTTCCTGCGCGATCTTTTCGTTGAGTTGGCAGCCGGAAAGCCCTGCGACGGCTTCGGGCAGCGCATCCCCGGGCGCAATGGTGTGCAGGGCGCGATAGACGTTTTCGCCAAACTTCGCCCAGTGGGCGGTGCTGGCCACCAACACCGGGTTTTCGCCGCGCAGGCGCTGCGCCACTTCAAGCGCCACGGCCGTGTGGGGGTCGATTAGGTAATTGTGCTGGTCAAAGGTGTTTTTGATGCTTGCTAAGCAGGTGGCGTTATCCACGGAATCGGCCACGAAATTCGCCCGCATACGCAGGTAGGTTTCGGTATCCACACGAAAACGCTTGTGGGTGCGCAAATCTTCCATCCAGCCCGCGATAGCTTCCGCGTTGCGCCCCGTCAGTTCAAAAAGCTGGCGTTCCAAATTGGACGACACCAAAATATCCATGGAAGGCGAAGGCGTCAGCACGAAAGCGCGCTGGGAAATATCGTAGGTTCCCGTGTTGATGAAATCGGCCAACACGCGGTTTTCGTTGCTGGCGCACAGCAGGCGCCCCAAGGGCACGCCCATCTGCTTGGCGTAATAGGCGGCCAAAATGTTGCCGAAGTTGCCCGTTGGCACGCACACATCAAGCTCTTGACCAGCCGAAATCTTGCCATCACGCACCAGGCGCGCATAGCTGACCACGTAGTAGACAATCTGCGGCAACAGACGGCCCCAGTTGATGGAATTTGCGCTGGAAAGGGCCACCTTGGCTTCGGCGGACAGCTGCGCGCCAAAGGCCTCGTCGCCAAAAACGGCCTTCGCGCCACTTTGGCAATCGTCGAAGTTGCCGCGCACGCCCCAGACCATGACGTTTTCGCCCGCCTGCGTGGCCATCTGCTTATATTGGATGTCGCTCACGCCGCCTTCGGGGTACATGACGGCAATACGCACACCTTCCTGGTTTTTGAAACCTTCCAGCGCCGCCTTGCCCGTATCGCCCGATGTGGCCACAAGAATGAGAAAATCGTGGTCGAGCTTGCCCTGGCTGCGCATCTGCCGCGCGCTGGCCGAAAAAAAGTGCGGCAAACATTGCAGCGCCATATCCTTAAACGCGCTGGTCGGGCCATGCCACAGCTCTAAGATGTGCGTGTTGGCATCAAGCGACGTGATCGGACAGACCTCTTCCGTATCAAAATTTTCGCCGTAGGCACAGGCCATAAGGGCGTCGATGGTGGCGGGCGGCACATCGATGTCGAACGCCTTGTACAGCGTGGCGGCGGCCTGCGCATAGGGCAGCGTTGCCAGTGCCACGATGTCGGGCAGTTCAAGCTGCGGAATCTGAGCAGGCACAAACAGCCCGCCGCCTTGCGCCAGACCGGCGATCACGGCTTCGGTGAAGGGAACGGCTGTTTTTACACGGCCACGGGTATCGGTATAGTAGTTTTTTGACATGTGCTGGCTTTCTACGCGGGATAGCGGTTGCCACCAGTATACTATGCACAAAAATAGAGGCGAGTGTTTTCCCAGGAGGATTTCATGCAATACGCACTAGTTATACTTGATGGCGCTTCAGGCGAACCGATTGATGCCTTCAATAACCACACCACATTTGAGGCCAGCACCACGCCCCACCTGGACTATCTTGCGCAAACGGGCACTATCGGGCTGATGCAGAATGTGCCAGAAGGCCGAGAAAGCTGTTCGGATGTGGCCTGCCTTTCCATCGCCGGTTACGATCCGCAGGCCTTCCCTATCGGGCGCGGCGCTATCGAAGGCGCGGCGCTGGGCATTGATTTGCTGCCGGGGCAGGTGGCGTGTCGGCTGAATTTGTGCCATGTGGAAGACGGCGTGATGCAGCTGTATTCCACCGATAACATTGCCACCGAAGAAAGTCATGCGCTTGCCCGCGAACTGAAATCCGCGCTGGATGATGACACGTTTGAGCTGCATTTGGGCACGTCATTTCGGCATATCCTGGTGATAAACGGGCACCCCGAACTGATGCATTTAGCGTATGAAACCCCCCACGACAACACGGGGTGCAAGATCACGCAAGCCTACAAACCCAAGGCCGCCAACGACGCGGACCAGGTGGGTGCCGATGTGCTGGTTGATTACATTGGGCGCGCCAACGAAGTGCTGGCAAAAAGCCCGAACAACGCGCGGCGCGCACGCGAAGGATTGCCCACGGCCAACTTTGTGTGGATTTTCTGGCCGGGCATGCGCCCCGCATCGCTGCCGACCTTTGATGCGGCCTACCACAAGACGGCTGCCCTAAATTCGGCGGTTGACCTGCTGGATGGCATCGCCCTTTTGACCGGCATGAAAACCTACAAGTTTGACGGCGTTACCGATGGCCCCAACAACGATTTCGCGGCACAGGGGCGCGGCGGCATTCAGATGCTCGAAGATGGTGCCGATGTGGTTATCATTCATGTTGAAGCCCCCGATGCCGCAGGCCACGATGGCCGCCCCGACGAAAAGAAAAACGGCATCGAGCAAAGCGACGCGCTTATTTTGGGGCCTTTGCGCGCCTACGCCGAAACCCATCCGCTGCGCATTGCCGTTATGCCTGATCACCCCACGCCCCTTACCACGCGCAAGCACTCCTATGAACCGGTGCCCTTCGTAGTGGCCGGCCCGGGCATTGCGCACAACGGCGGCACGCGCCTGACCGAAGCGCAAGCTGCGGCCACGGGCATACAGGTGGATCCCGGCTGGAAATTCATGGCCGACTATATGCTGTCAGACTAGCGCTCAGTTTCCCCGATAGTAGTAAACGGCCAGCTGTGTGCGGTTTTTAAGGCCCAGTTTTTGAAGCATGGCACTGATGTGATTGCGCACGGTGCCTTCGCTGATAAATATCTCCTGGGAAATTTCGCGGTTATCCCGGCCTTCGGCCACCAGTTCCATAATTGTTTTCTCGCGCGCGCTCAGACTTGCGGGCAACACCCCTGGCGTGCGATGTGCTTCCCCCGGATGCACCAAGCCTTCCATCTTGGCCGTCACTTCGCCACCCAACACGCTTTGGCCGCACATGACCAGGCGCAACGCAGGGGCGATGTTGGCCACTTCCTGCTTGATAAGGTAGCCTTTCGCACCCAGGCGCAGCGCGCGCACGATGTATTCGTCGTCTGAAAACGTGGTGAGAAACACAATGCGCGCTGCGGGATAGGTGTCCAGCAGCGTTTCGGCAGCGCTTAAGCCATCGCCTGCGGGCATCTGAATATCCATGAGTAAAATATCGGGTTTATGGCGTGTGAACAGGGAAACCGCCTCAGGACCACTTGCCCCTTGCGCACATACGGCAATGTCGGGCTGGCCTTCAAGAATCGTGGCAAGCGACGTGCACACAAAGGGGTCATCATCGACAATCAACACTTTTATCGTCATGCGTCTTTTCCTTCCGAAGGGAAACCGGGCTGTTTGGGGAGGGAAACAAAAACACGAAACCCCTGTTCGTAACTGGTGCGCAGCGTACCGCCCAGCGCATGGACGCGTTCTTCCATCGTGTGCATGCCAATACCGGGCACCCCAGGGCGGGCTCCTGCTTCCGCACCGTTATCGTGCACGATCATCTGAAACAACGCCGGATATTCCAAAGCGCTGATGTTTACGCGGGTCGCATCGCTGTGGCGAGCCACGTTGGAAAGCGATTCGCGCGCCACCGCAAGCAGGCAATAGATTACCGGCGTGGGCGGCGCCACTATGTCGTAGTTAAGGCGCACATCATCGATGCCGCAGGCATCAACAAGAGCGTGCAGCCCAGCGCGCAGATCAAGGGATTCATCGTGCAAATCGTGCACGCTTGAACGCACGGTATCCATGGCTTCGTGCAGCGTTTTTCCCACATCGGCCAGCTCCTGCTTCACCTGCGCATCCTCTGCGTGCACAACCTGTAGCGCTTCTGTTTGCAGCACACAGCGCGTAAGCAAATGCCCCACGTTGTCATGAATTTCGCGCGCGATACGGCTACGCTCGGCCAAGGTGGCCAGGCGCACTTCGTAATCTTGCTTTTCCAGAAGGTCACGATTGCGCTGTTCCAACGAAAGGGAGGTTTCCCTCAGGTGATCGCGCAGAAAAAGATAGTGAGCGCGTTCGCGCAGCGTCGCCGTCGTGCGCCACGAAAGCAGACACGCCACCCCGCATAAAACCAGAACGGAAACAAACATAAACGGCTCAACTGCAGGAAAAACCACCATCAGGGGAAGCAACCAGCACAGGCGCACACCCCACACCTCTTCGCTGAATAAAATAAAGGTGGCAAGGGGCCAAAAAATCACAAAAGCGGGCAGCACTACCACCGCCGCCCCATACAGGCCGATGCCCACATAGCGCAGCCACGACACGCGCGAGCCACCGCGACCATCCACGCCCGCAAGCGGCCGCAGCGCCTCAAACAGGCACGCAGCAACAACGGCGCACAAAAACGCAATCACGTAGGCGGCATCGAAGGGCGCAAGCAAAAGCAAAAGGCAGCCCAGCGCCAGCAGGATTATTTCATCAATAATGCGATTCATGGCACCATTATAGCTACAGATGCGCACCGCAGCCGCCACAGGGTGCGCGCCTGGGCAAGTTGTGACATTTGTCATGGGTGCACTGCAAACCGGTGACAGCGCACACTTCCCCGCCAAGCTGCGAACCACCATTATAAGAGGCAAGAAAGTGTCGTGCGCCCAAGGGGCAAAGGGATGCGGTGGCTTTGTAGCCGCAAGGAGGAAACGTGGATATTGTCGCCGTTGATAATTTGGTAAAACGCTACAAAGAAGTGGTGGCGCTTGATCACTTCAGCCTGCACATAGAACCGGGTGAAATATTTGGCCTGCTAGGCCCCAACGGATCGGGCAAAACAACCGCCATAAACTGCATGTTGCAGCTGCTCACCTATGATAAAGGCACGATCGAGCTTTTCGGGGAACCCATGAGCCCCACCCGCTATGACCTTAAACGGCGCATCGGCATCGTGCCGCAAAACGTGGCGGTTTTTGAAGAGCTGACCGTACGTGAAAATATCGACTACTTTTGTGCGCTCTACATACACGACAAAACGCTGCGTCGCAAGCTGGTTGATGAAGCCATCGAATTTGTTGGGCTGCAAGAGTTCACGAAATTTCGGCCGCGCAAACTTTCCGGCGGCTTAGTGCGCAGACTGAATATTGCCTGCGGTATCGCGCACAAGCCAGAGCTGATTTTTTTTGATGAACCGACCGTTGCCGTGGATCCTCAAAGCCGCAATGCCATTTTGACCGGCATCCAAAAGATGAATGCACAGGGGTCGACCATCATCTACACCAGCCATTATATGGAAGAAGTTGAAGAAATCTGTTCGCGCATCATGATCATGGACCGCGGCTGCGCGCTTGCGACCGGCACAAACAACGAACTCAAAGCCATGATAAACAGGGGTGAAAAAATTCAGATCGATGTGGAAGATATGCCCGAGGGCTTGCTCAGAATTCTTGAGGCGCTGCCGCACATTATGTGCGTGACCTACCGCGATTCACTGCTGGAAATCACCTGCGAAAACAGCACGCACAATTTGGGCGACATCTTGACCCTTTTGCAGCGCAACAACCTCAATTTCGGGCGCATTTATGCCGAGCCCCCCACGCTCAACGACGTGTTTCTTGAAATCACCGGCAAACAGCTGCGCGATTAGCGGCGAAAGGAAGCTGTTATGCTCAATATATTTTTAGGCACCCTGCGCGCCCTCAGCCGGGAAAAAGCGCTTTTCATCTGGACGCTCGCCTTTCCGCTTGTGCTCTCAACGCTGTTTATGGTCATGTTTTCAGGGCTGGATGCCGCCGATGATTTCAAAGCGCTTCCCACCGCGGTTGTTGCCGATAAAAACTACGACGCCGCGCCCGCCTTCGCAAAAACGATGGATGCTCTTTCTGCGCCGGGCAAGGATCAGATGCTGAAACTGCAATCGGCCAAAACGCAGGAGGAAGCCGATGGCCTGCTGAAACGCGGCGAAGTAACCGGCTATATCAGCGTTGATGCCACAGGAACGCCCCAGCTGTTTGTGCAGGCAGGTGCGCGAGAAAATTCCTCTTTGGCGGCAAATCAAACCATCCTTAAAACAATCGTTGATGGCTATGTGCGCAACGCGGCACTTATTGCAGACATCGCACAAACAAATCCGGCCGCTTTAGCCGACCCCGCCGCTCTTGAAAGCCTGTTTTCGCTGCCCAATGCAACGCAAAAAGTCTCGCTTACCCACAATGCGCCGCAAGAATCCGTGCGCTACTACTACGCGCTTTTGGGCATGGCCACGCTTTTTGCCGGCCAAATCGGCCTTGTCGCCATCTGCCGCACGCAGCCCAATTTAAGCGCCCTAGGGGCGCGTCGTGCGATGGCGGCAACCAGCCGAACAAAAACGTTGACGGCGACGCTTGCGGCAAGTTGGCTACTTTCCTTCATCTGCCTTCTTGTTGCTTTTCTCTACATCCGCTTTGTAGTCGGCATCGACTTTGGAGAAAGAGAGGCGATGTGCGTGTTGGCACTGGCCGTAGCATCGCTGTTCGCAACCGCCTTCGGCACTTTACTTGGCGCGCTTCCTCAAATATCCGAAGGAGGAAAATGCGGCATGCTCACCGGCATCGCCTGCTTTGCCTCGCTTTTTGCTGGGCTCTACGGCCCGGCAGCCATGGCTTTTGCCGACATCATCGCCCGCTTCGCTCCCTTTATGCAGCTGATCAATCCCGCCACGCAAATAACAAACGTGTTTTATAGCCTCTATTATTACGACACCTTTGTGCGCACAGGCGAAGCGCTGCTGGTGCTTCTTGTTATGACCCTCGTGCTGTTTGCCGTATCTCTACTTTTCATCAGGAGGCAACGTTATGCAAGTATTTAAAACCGCCGTCAAAATCGCCTTGCGGCACCCGCTTTACCTGCTCATTTATGCGGTGGGGCTCAGTTTTATGGGAGTTTTCATGACCAGCGGCCTGCCAAGCAATGCCCCCGAGCAAGAGTTTACGCCCCAAGCGGCAACGTTTTCTGTTGTGGACCGTGATCAAAGTGCCCTTTCCTATGGCCTTACTGCCTTTTTGCAAACACAGGGCACCGAAGTTGCCCTGCAAGATAATTCACTCGCCCTGCAAGATGCCGTCGCCAAAGGACAAAGTGGCTACATCCTTATCATTCCCGAAAACTTCGGCAGCACCTTCATAACCGCTGTTGCCGAGGGGCGCACTATGCCCGACCTTGATGCAACGTATAGCTATTCCTCTATCGTAGGCAACATTAGCGATCAACGGGTCAACGAATACTTGCGCTGCGCCTACACCTATGCACGCTTAAGCGGAGATACTTCCTTGGCCTCACTGGTAGAGCACGCCGCACCCATTATGGAAGAATCCGCCGTGATTCAAGGCGTGGCAAGCGAAAGCACAAGCGCACAAGGCGACCAATTTGTATTCTTCCTGCAATATAGCTGCTATACCCTGTTTGCTTCCATTGTCGTGTGCGTAGGAATAATGATGAACACTTTCAATCGCACGGAAGTTCGACGCCGCAACCTGACTTCCCCCCTGCCAAGCGTATCGCTGAGCCTGCAAAAAGCGGGAGGGTGCTTCTTCATTGCGGTGCTGGTGTGGGCGTGGAACAGCGGCTTGGGGCTTGTCGCGTTTAGCCAATCCCTTGCCGGTGTTCCCCTTTTTGCCTTAGTGTTTATGTTGCTTGCTTCGCTCGCTTTTACTACCGTACCCCTTGCTGTCGGATTTTTGTTGGGGCAATTGGGCACCAACGAAATTGTCTGCAACGCCATAGGCAACATCGGCGGATTGGTGATTGCCTTTTTGGGCGGTGCCTGGGTTTCCCTGGCGCTTTTAGGCCCCGAAATGCAGGCCATTGCCCACTTTTCGCCCGCATTATGGTATACCCAAGCCCTTACGAGCGCCGCAGAAATGACCGAGCTTACCCCCGCAGCACTGGCCCCCGTACTAGGAAACATAGGCGTCTTGCTCCTGTTTGCAGCAGCGGTGTTTAGCATCGCCCTCGTAGCGGGACGATTGCGCCTGCAAAGCGCCGAAGCAGGAGGCAACGCCGCCGCACAGGGCATCTAAAAAATATCATCATGCGAACCGGTGCGTTCCAGATAAAAATATTCATCATCAAGGGAATAGCGCAACAGCCAGTCAGCCGAAATATGACACTCCATGTGCCCCTGCCAGCAGCCTTTAAGATAATGGTTTCGGTAGCGACGCTGCAAGGTATCCCAATCTTCCGCCTCAATTAAGTCAAGCACTTTTTTCAGGCAATCCATGTCGTAGTGCTTGCCTGCAAGTCGTTTTATATCGCGCTTAAAATGGGGTGTCGGATCGGGCTTTAACACTACAGACCCAGATCTTGATACATAGCGGCGTTGCTGCTGTAGGGGTGAGTCTTGTGCTGCATCATTTTTTCCGCCTCCTGCATGGCCTCAATAGTTTCTTTATTACCTATAGATTTTTCCGGCTCTAGGGCAGGACTGATGACAACATAGGGTTTTGAATCCTTGAATACCGTCACAGATCTGCCACTGACACTTACCTCTTTCGCCAGTGCAGGAAACTTGGCACGTGCTTCCGTCATAGAAGTTGTCGCAACTAGGGTCATTTTCCTTCTCCTCTCTCTTGTGCAACTATTCTAGCATTAATTTATGCTGTTTTAGTTTTTACAAGAGAGCTCTGTGCACTTTTCCTCTTGTTTCCCCTTGACCCTTACCGTTCATCGGTGCAAGAAGAGCGCCTTTGCGCGGAAGCGTGCTCTTTCTTGCAGGGGTGCAGAATTATTTCCAGGCGAAATTCTTGACCGGTAAAAAGATCCTCTAGGGAAAACGGTGGCGTTAAAAACGTCGTGGGTGTTGGTGTTGACGCTTCCGCCGGTGTTGGTGTTGGTGTTGGTGTTGACGCTTTCGCCGGTGCTGGTGTTGGTGTTGCCTCTTCCCTTTCTTCGAAGGGATCGGCAACGGAGCACAGCGGGGCAGTTGGTTGCGGGGCTTCATCCCCCGCAAAACTTGCGGCGGGCGGCGCTGGCGGTGCAACTTCGAACTGATGCATACAGCCATAGCAGATTTCCATATCATCGAAACAACGAGCCTTGCATATGGGACACGTTTTCATCGTATCCTCCTTTCGGCGCCGCAGATGAGCGCTTTGTTTTCATTCAATATCCAACGATTGTTTGCCCTTGGCGCACAGGCGCCAGGCCAGGCCAGCAAAATCTCTTGGGCAGAAAAACTGAGCTTTCCGCCTTTCGTTTTAAGGGTCGCAGGGGGCACATTGAACCACCACGGCCACTTCATCTGATACGGCGGTGCAACTAAGATACAGACGGGTGTAGTGTCCGCCTTCCTTAAAAAACGAAGCCGCCTGCGCTTGCCCGCTTTCCACGGGCACCCACCCTTTAGCACTAAGCTTTTCTGCGCAGGCCAAAAAGCAGGCACTCGCATCCCCCGGGGCCAAACACCCCACCACATCTGCCGCATCGGAAACCCGCACATCCCGATAGGCTGCCACGGAAAAAACCTCTTCTTCAAAGTGAAGGGGTAGTGCCGGTTTATCGGCAGCAATGTTGGGATTGCCTTCCTGCGCGTAGGGCGTGGCCTGCGCCGCAGGGAAACCTGCGGCTTCAAAAAAACGTACATATCCGCTTTTCTGGACACCCCAAACCACCCCTTCAACAAGAAGAACCCCAGCAAACACAAGCACAAGAATCGTGAGCGCAAGGGCAAAAGAATGAACCTGCCGCGATGCGTGCTTCATAAAAACACCCCCGGACGATAAGGATCGACAGTCAAAGAAGTGCGGTGGCTAAGCGCAGGCAGCGCCACGCCTAGCACCTGGGATTTTAGCCCCATCCCAAAAAGCGTCGGATAGAATTTGAGGGTTGCGGTATAGGTGGCCAAACCGCCGCTGCCGCCCCTGACGGATACCTCCACGTTCAGATTTTCTTCATCCATCACCTTGGTAAGGGCAGATTGTATGCCTGCGCACGCCTGATCGGCCGTTTGCCCATAGCCGGGTGCCGTGGCGCAGACGCGCACCGCATCGCGCGCCACGCGATCAAATGCGGCGCACTCCG
>JAVWGW010000018.1:0-16935 GCA_036640375.1 Raoultibacter sp.
TGCAACCCCAATGCATCGGTGGTGCCCCTGGTGATGGATTGGTTTTCAGCTCGCTTCAACACGCAAAATTTTATGATCTACGATGAAGTGCATAAACTTGCCGGCGTTTATGAAGGTGCCGCACCCGCGACAGCTGCGCCGTTTGTGCCTCTTGCGGCACCTGCAGCCCTTGCGCCAAGTGTGGCGGGCGCATCTTTTATTGAGGGGGTTGGGGGTAGGGAAGTGAGTGGGGAAGCACGTCGTCCACGCAACAAAAGCGCACAATCGGCATCGTGGTACCTGGTGAAAACCGACACATTGCAGGTGCCTGCACCTGCCGCCGAAGAGGCGCAGATGCAGGCGGCCTGGAAATCGTTCTACGATCACGTAGCGGTGGAAGCGCGCTACAATCCTGAACTGCGCCAACAGTTTATGCCGCAGAGGCTATGGAAGAACATAGTTGAACTAACCTGACGGCGGGCTAAACGGTTCCCATTTCCCAGGAGTTCATGTATTTCACCTGTTCGGGGGTGAGGGTGTCGATCTTTACGCCGAGGGTTTCCAGCTTTACTTCGGCGATGGCAGCGTCGATGTCTGCGGGGACCACATGGCAATCGGGTTGCATATTTTCCGCGTGGCCTATCAGGTATTCCGCGCACAGCGCTTGGTTGGCGAAGCTCATATCCATCACGGAAGCGGGGTGGCCTTCTGCGCCGGAAAGATTTACCAGGCGCCCTTCAGCCAAAAGCACACAGGTGCGGCCGTCTGCAAACGTGAATTCTTCCACCAGGGGCTTGAGTTCCTTGCGCGCGGTGGCGTGTTCGATCAGCCAGGGGATGTTGATTTCGGAATTGAAGTGACCCGAATTGCAGATAATCGCGCCGTCTTTCAGGTTGCTGTAGCATTCTTCGTCGATGACGTTTAAGTTGCCCGTCACGGTCACCCAAATATCGGCCACCTTCGCGGCTTCGGCGCGCGGCATAACCGAAAAGCCATCCATGTGCGCTTCGAGCGCGGCGGTGGGGTCAATTTCGCACACAACAACGCGGCAGCCCATGCCCTTTGCGCGCATGGCCAGCCCTTTTCCGCACCAGCCATAGCCAGAAACCACCAGCGTGCGCCCGGCAAGCAGGCGGTTGGTAAGGCGCACAATGCCATCAAGCGTCGATTGCCCCGTGCCATAGCGGTTGTCAAAAAAGTGCTTCGTTTTAGCTTCGTTCACCGCAATGATGGGGTAGCGCAGCGCCCCCTGAGCAGCCATAGCCTGCAGGCGAATCACGCCCGTCGTCGTTTCTTCGGTACCGCCCAAAATGCCGTCCACCGCTTCGGGGAAGCTTTCGTGGATGCGCCCCACCACATCGGCGCCGTCATCCATGGTGATGTGCGGGTGCGCGCCAATCACGGCATCGACGTGCCGATAGTAGGTTTCGGTGTCTTCGCCTTTGATGGCAAAGGTGGGAATGCCAAAATGCTGCACCAGGGCAGCCGCCGTATCGTCTTGGGTGGAAAGAGGGTTGGAAGCGCACAGATACACTTCGGCGCCGCCGGCCGCCAAGGTGCGCATAAGGTTGGCAGTTTCGGTGGTTACGTGCAGGCAGGCACCAATGCGCATGCCTTCCAGCGGCTTTTCGACCGCAAAACGTTCGCGGATGCGGGCAAGCACCGGCATGTCGCGGTCGGCCCATAAAATGCGCTCAAGCCCAGCATCGGCAAGAGTTATATCGTGAATATCGTGGTTCATAATCATCCTTCCAAGCAAATCTCGTTAACCGTTTCAGATTATCACAAGGCGCCCATGCGGCAATCCCGCCCTGAAAAGCGCTCAAGAAACGCTTAAAAAATATGGAAGAGATGTGGTGAAGGTATGCCAAATCAGTAGTTTCATTCAGTAAACAGCGCGTGCAAGGTAACGAACGGCTTCCAGCTCGGCAGGGGCATTCCAAAGTAGCTATAATCTGTGCAGTTTAAGTTCCCCATTGGGGGATCAATGTTTGTGCGCGCGGGGCAGTGTGTGCCTGAGTGTCCAAAAAACAGGTAGGGGTGTGCGTGTGTGGGCGCCCGTTAAGGAGCAGTCGGTGTTGGATCAATTTTTCTCGCAGATTTCTTTCGTGGATATCTTCAACTTCTGCGTGTTTTTGGCGTTTTCGCTGTGCTACGTGTATCAGCTTTATTATGTCTTGGTCGTGCTCACGCGCAAACCCAAGCAGCTTGTCGCCAAAACGAACCACCGCTTTGCCGCCGTTATTTCTGCGCGTAACGAAAATGCGGTTATCGGCGATTTGATTCACTCCATCAAAGTGCAAAACTACCCGCAGGAACTCATCGATGTATTTGTGGTTGCCGATAATTGCACCGACAATACGGCCGAAGTTGCACGGGAAGCGGGCGCCATCGTGTTTCCGCGCTTCAACAAGAAGGAAGTGGGCAAGGGCTACGCGCTCGATTACTGCTTTTCCTGCATTCGTGAACACTACAGCGATGCGGGCTACGAAGCCTATTTTGTCTTCGATGCCGACAACGTGCTTGATGTGAATTATTTCCGCGAAATGAACGCCACCTATGACAATGGCGCCAAGGCTTCCACCAGTTACCGCAACTCGAAAAACTACGATTCCAACTGGATTTCCGCAGGTTATGCCGTGTGGTTTCTGCGCGAAGCGAAGTATCTCAACCAAGCGCGCTTAACGCTCAATACCAGCTGCGCGGTTTCTGGCACGGGCTTTTTCGTGTCGGCCGAACTGATAGAGCGCGCCGGCGGCTGGAAGTGGCATCTGCTTACCGAAGACATCGAATTTTCGGCCAACACCATTTTGCAAGGTGAGCGCATCGCGTATTGCCCCACGGCCATCCTCTACGATGAACAACCCATCACGTTTAAAGATTCGTGGAACCAGCGCTTCCGTTGGGCCAAAGGTTTTTACCAGGTGTTCGGCAAATACGGCGGCCGCTTGGCAAAAGGTGTCGTCACCAACCCGAAGGGTTCGCGTTTTGCCTGCTACGACATGCTTATGACCATTGCGCCGGGCATGTTGCTCACCATCGTATCCATCACGTTTAACGCCATCATTTTGGTGCTTGGCCTTACCGGCGCGATGTCCACCGGCGTCATGGTCGCCTCTTCGGCCTCCTCGATCTTCTTCTGCCTGTTCAACTATACGATATTCATGTTCGTGTTCGCGGTGCTGACCACATTCACCGAATGGGACAACATCCATTCCACCACGGGTAAAAAAGTGCGCTATATGTTCACGTTCCCCCTGTTCATGCTCACCTACATTCCTATAGCGCTTGTCGCTTTGGTGAAAAAGGCCAAGTGGAAGCCCATCCAGCACAGCATTTCGGTCAATGTGGAAGAATTTTCTGGGGCTGCGGCTGCTGAAAAACTTGACCGCGCCTAAGGTTTAGCGCGCATCACGCAAGCGCATTTTTTGATTTCGTGGTATTTTTACACCATCAAAGGGGAAGGCACTCGCTGCTGCGGCGGGGCCGTGCGCGCAGGAGGCTTAAGCTATGAACAGCGACCACATCATAGAATCTATGACGCTCGAAGAAAAATGTGCTCTTCTCACGGGTGCTGATTATTGGCATCTCGTCGATTTGGCAAAGTGGGGTATTTCCCCCTTCATGATGTCGGATGGCCCTCATGGCCTGCGCAAACAGGCGGGTGCGGGCGACAACCTGGGGCTCAACGAAAGCGTGGCCGCCACCTCGTTTCCCACCGCTAGTGCAAGTGCGTGTTCCTTCGACATCAATTTGTTGCAGTGCATGGGGCGTGCTCTGGGGGAAGAATGCCGCAAAGAAGGCATCGCTATGCTGCTGGGGCCGGGCGTCAATATGAAGCGCAGCCCTTTGTGTGGGCGCAACTTTGAATATTTTAGCGAAGACCCTTATTTGGCCGGCCATCTGGGTGCCGCCTACATTCAGGGCGTGCAAAGCTGCGGCGTGGGCACGTCGCTCAAGCACTTTGCGGGCAACAACCAGGAAACAAACCGCCTTATCATCGATTCAGTCATAGACGATCGTGCCTTGCGCGAAGTGTATCTGCAGGCCTTTGAAATTGCCGTGCGCGCGGCGCAGCCCTGGACGCTTATGACGGCATACAACCTGCTCAACGGCAGCTATTGTTCGCAAGATAAATGGCTTATGTCGCAGCTTGCGCGCGAAGAATGGGGCTTTGAAGGCGCGTTTGTTACCGATTGGGGCGCCCTTAATTCTAACGACGAAAGCTTGCCTGCCGGCCTTGATTTGGTTATGCCGGGTATGCGCATCGATTATCGCCTCGATGTGGCGGCAGCGGTACAAGCAGGAAGCATTGCCCGCGACGATCTTGACGCCGCCGTGCGCCACCTGTTGGCGCTGTGCGATCGCGCCCATGCGGGCCAGCAGCTTGCCTACACCTGCGACATGGCCGAGCACCTTGTTGTTGCGCGCAGCATTGCCGAACAGTCGGCGGTGCTGCTGGAAAACGACGGCATTCTTCCGCTGGACGCCACAGCGCGCGTGGCCGTTATTGGTGCGTTTGCCAAGCAGCCGCGCTACCAGGGTGCCGGTTCTTCAAAAATCAACCCGATAGCGCTCGACACCACCTGGGATGCGCTGTGCGAAGCGGGCATCGACGCGCATTACGCCGCAGGCTACGACCGCGAAACCGGCGCATCAAGCGAAGCGCTTATCGAAGAAGCTGTGGCGCTGGCTGCGCAAAACGCTGTGGCACTTTTGTTTATCGGCCTGCCTGATTCCTTGGAATCGGAAGGCTACGACCGCAGCGATATGGAAATTCCTGCGGCACATGCCACGCTGGTCAAGCGTGTGTGCGCGGCAAATCCGAACACCGTTTTGATCTTGCAAGGGGGATCGCCCTTCATCATTCCCCATAAAGAAATGCCGCGCGCAATTTTGCTCAGTTATCTTGCGGGCTGCCAAGGGGGGCACGCAACGGCAAATCTGCTGTTGGGCACCGTAAATCCTTCGGGAAAATTGGCCGAAACCTGGCCAGCCAGCTTGGCCGACACCCCCTGCGGCAGCGCTTTTCCCGTGCAGGGTCGGCGCGCCCTCTACACCGAAAGCATCTTTGTGGGGTATCGCTTCTATGATGCCGCGCACACGGCCGTGGCCTACCCCTTTGGCTATGGACTTTCCTATACGCGCTTCGCCTATGAAAACCTTGTCGTAACAAAAGAGGGTGCAGACGACGACCCTGCATCCACACTGCGTGTCAGCTGTTCGGTGCGCAATCAGGGCAGCTGCGCGGGCAAAGAAATCGTGCAGCTTTATGTGGCACCCCTTGATCCGGGCGTGTTCAAGGCTCCGCAGCAGCTGCGCGGCTTCACAAAAGTTGCCCTTGATCCGGGCCAATCTGCCTCCGTTTCCTTCCCGCTTGCCTTGCGCGATTTTGCCCACTTCGATACTGCCTTGCAGGATTGGGTTGTTGAACAGGGAGAATACGAACTTCGCGTGGCGGCGTCAAGTCGTGATGTGCGCTTAAGTGCGCGCGTTGTGCGCGGGGGTCTTGCCAAGCCGGCACCCTCAGATGATCTGCCCACGTATCGCCATGTGTGCCCCCAAGGGTTTTCCCTGGACGATTTCAAGCAGCTTTACGCGCGTGATTTCCCCAAGCAGCTCACGTCCCTGCGCCCCTACACCATCAATGCCACCATTGGCGATTTGCGCACATCGACGCTGGGCAAGCTTGTCCATCTGGTCTTGCGCATCCTGTTGAAAAAAATCGTCAAGGATAATCCTTCCCTGCAAGAAGAACTCAACGAAACAGCTATGGAAACCCCGCTGCGCTCCGTTGCCATGTCGGGCATGGATATGAACGTCATCTTTGGCCTGGTCGATGTGCTCAACTACCACTTCATCCGCGGTTTTCGCGCCATCGTAACGAAGCGCTAGCACCCGCGCCGCCCGCCCGCCACCCGCCCGCCTACCACACGCGGGCAAAGGTGGCGCAACGCACTTCTTGCACACCGGCCGCCAACAGGGCATCGGTGGCGGCGCACAGCGTAGCCCCTGTGGTAAAAACGTCATCGACCAGCAGCATCGAAGCAGGTAAATGGCCGCGCTCGCAGGCGCGCACCAAAAAGCGCCCCTCCATGTTGGCTGCACGCGCACCTTTGTTAAGCGCACGCTGATCCTTGCTGTGCGGCCGTTCAAAGGCATCGATCAATGGCAGCCCCAGCGCGGCGCCAAGCGCGTCGCCTAAAAGCTGCGCGTGATCAAATCCGCGCCGGCGCACCGCCCGCGCGCTGGCGGGAATAACGCTTAGCGCGTTTATCTGGTGTGGCCACAAAGGTGGCACCACCTGCGCTATCAACTCTGCGATAAGCGCCCCCAGCCGCACTTCGCCCCGGTCTTTATAGGTGGTCACCAGCCGTGCCGCGGCGGGGGAAAACTCCGTCGCGCACACGCAGGCCGCAAAAGGAAGACGGGCGCGCCCCAGGCTTTTAAGGGCGATGGGGTTGCACTCGCTGCACTGAACGCTGCCGTGGGGTGCGCCGCACACAGGGCAGGCGCGCCAGAAATCGACGAAGCCAAGCCTGCGCGCACAGTCGTCGCACAAAAGGCTTCCGGGTGCATCGCACAAAGCACAGCGCGTCGGCCACAAAGTTTCGGTGATAACTTCGCTTGCAGCGCGCACGTAAGCCTGCGGCAAGCCTTGTTGTCGCGCGCTTAAGCGGGGTGTTTCTTATTCCCAACATGCACCCAGCATAGGCCACCAACCTTACCTAAAACCTTCTAAAACCTTACAGCAAACCCCTCAAAACCTTACACCCCTTGTCAGCCACCCTTTTTCAAAACCCTCCGCCCGCATTCTTCCCTAAAAACTGCAGAATTCACGCAGTTCACTTCAGGGCTTTTCTAATCTGCTACACTGGTTGCTGACTTCTTTCGAGTCTGTAGTTGCGGGAGTAATCCCTAGTCCAAGGCAGATGCGGTCAAAAGGATCCACGTAAGTTCTGCGGGTTCGCCTCGCAAACGAGCATGGCGCATCCTAGAAGTAAGACGCACCGCCCGCTAATGTGGCATACGGCCGCACGGGCGAGAGGGTAACCGGTCGTTTCGGCTTGTCCCCGGTGTGCGAGTGTGGGGGCAAAGACTAGGTCAGTCGAAAGAAGCATTACTGTTGAAGATGAGAGTGAGGAAGCCTGTGATGAAGCGTTCCCTAAGGCTGATACTCAGCTGCATAATGGCTGTAGGCATGGCCGGCGCGCTGTGCGCCTGTGCAAGCCAAAGCTATACACCACCTGCGAAAACGGCTGCGGTCGATACGCCAGCCATCGGCGAGAAAAAAACGCTGCGCGTGGGCGTCGATGCCCAAAATCCTCCCTTTGCCGCTTCGGTTTCGGGCAAAATAGTGGGGCTTGACGTTGATATTGCTGCGGCCTTGGCCGACGAAATGGGGCTTGGCTTAAAGGTGGTCGACGTGGGCAGCGACCCCGAAGGCTCTCTTTCCAAGGGCGATGTCGATATTGTTATGGGCCTTGATAAAACCTCAACAACTTTTGCCTGCTGGCTTTCTGATCCCTACGTGCAAACGGCCGTAGCTCTGTTTGCCCCGGCTGCCACCACGGCAATTCCCACGCCCGAGGCCTCACCGCTTATCGCCGCCCAAACATCTTCCATGAGCGCCTGGGAAGTCAACAACCAATTTGGGGAAGCTTCCCTTGTTTCTTCAGCCGACCTAAAGGCGGCATTCGCTTCGGTTGAAACCGGCGCTGCAGCCTATGTGGCAGCCGACGCCGTTATCGGTTCGTATGTGGCCCACAGCAACGCCATCGACATGCATATCGTCGCGTTGATGAAGCAGGTAAGCGGCTATTCCATCGGCGTCACCAAAACAAATACGGCCTTGTCAACCGCCATAGGAACAGCGCTTGCCACCCTGTCAAGCAATGGCACCATCGCCGTTATCGAAAGCAAATGGCTCGGTTCTTCCCTGGACCTGACGGCCATTGCTTTAACGGAAGGCTCCAAGCAATCAACGCCCGAAACCACTCCGGCTGCCGCGGCCGAAACACAAACAGCGCCCGCCGCAGCGGCAGTGCCCGAAGCCACCCCCGCCGCCGCAGGCGCCAATGCGGTAACGCCAACAGCAGTCTAGTTCTAGTTTAAGAAGTCTTCCAAAATTTCCTTTTCGGCTTCTTCTTCGGTCAATCCCAGCGTCATCAGCTTAACAATCTGATCCCCTGCGATTTTGCCGATAGCCGCTTCGTGCACCAGCAGCGCATCTTCGCACGCCGCCTCAATGCCAGGGATGGCCTTGACCGTGGCGTGCCCCATGATGATGGCGTCGCACTGCACGTGTCCGCGGCAGGCCGCTTCGCCAATAACCAGAGGGTTAAACACCTGGGTCGAATAATCCTGGGCAACGCTGCGCGAAATAACCTGCACGCTCGAATCGTCGCCCTTAAGCTCAACTTTCATGTTAGATGTGGCCACTTGGTGGTCGTGCGTCAGCAGCTTTTCGGTTAATATCAGCCGCGCGCCCGCCGCCAGTTCGGCATTGGTGTCACGCACGGTGGAAGAAACGCCGCGCAACTGGGTCAGCTCCATTTCGCAGTGCGATCCTTCTTCCATAAACACATTGGTTACCGGGTTTAAAATGCGCTCGCCCGTGCCCGATCCTTCGCCGTAGTGTTTTTCAACATACTTAACCCGCGCGTTTTTTCCGCAGTAAAAGCTATGGATGCCATCGTGCTGGGAAGCCTGGTGGCTTTCGTTGTGGATGCCGCAGCCTGCGATAATGGTAACGTCGCAGTCGTCGCCCACATAAAAGGTGTTGTAAACGACATCTTTTAAGCCGGATTGCGTGACGATAACGGGAATGTACACCGTTTCGCCCTTTGTGCCCGCTTTGATGCGGATGTCGATGCCCGGGTGGTCGGTCTTGGTTTCGATTTCGATGTTGGCCGAAGAATGGCGCTCGACCAATTTGCCGTCTTTACGGATGTTGAAGGCGCCCTTCGGCAAGCCATGCATGCCAGCGATTTCTTCCAAGAGGCCGGCATCGATAGGGGATAGATCTACAGCCATGGTTCCTCCCTCGTTAACAGTTCGTTGAGATTTCGGTTAGGTGCAGCTCGGTTGGTTGCGTAAAGCTGCAGTTGGGGTTGTCTTTTGCGATGAAGCCCAGCTGCGGCAAAATTTCTGCCGTGGGGCCAGCGGCTTCGATGCGGCCATCGCGCAGCAATATGATGTCGTCGGCCAAACCGATGATGCGTTCTTGATGCGAAATAATCACGATGGAACGCCCGTCGCGTGCGGCGTGAATGTCGCGAAACGTTTCGGTCAGCCGGTCAAAGCTCCACAGGTCAATGCCCGCTTCCGGTTCGTCATAGATGGCCAACTTCGGATCGCGCGCTAAGATGGTGGCGATTTCGATGCGCTTGAGTTCGCCGCCCGAAAGGCTTTTGTCCACTTCGCGGGTAAGATAGCTTGCCGAACACAGGCCCACCTTGGAAAGGTATTCGTTGCAGGCCAGCATGGGCAGGCGGCGGCCAGCGGCAATTTCAAGCAGCTTCTTCACGTTCATGCCCTTGAAGCGGGCCGGCTGCTGAAAGCCGTAACCGATGCCCAGCTTGGCGCGCCCGGCAATGTCAAGTTCGGTAATGTCGGTGCCGTCGAAGAAGATGCGACCCGACGTGGGCACTTCGATGCCCATGATCAACTTGGCCAGCGTCGATTTTCCGCCGCCATTAGGGCCGGTGATAACGGTGAATTTGTCGTCGTCGATCACAATCGACAAATCATCTATGATGCGTTTGGTCTTGCTCGAATCTTCCTTAAGCGGAACTTCGAACGAGACGCCTTTAAGTTCCAACATACTGATCGCTCCGTCTCATCATCAATTGATACTTGTTTAATACCATTTAAGATATACCAACGCGCGCGGCAAATCCCCTAAAGTTTGCTAACGGTAATTCTATCTTGAAATCTCCACTTTTCGCATTGAAATATTCAAGAATATGCGCGCCTGTGCACAATCGTGTTTAGGCAAGCAAGTCAATCGGGGTCAAATCGGCCGTGCTCGCTTCGATGATTTCTCTGCTGCCAAACACGCACACGGCGTTTTGCGCGCTTGCGGCATCAAGCACGGGGGCAAGTGCAGCCAGCGTGACCGCATCGGTGTCCAACACCTCTTTGCGCCCGGCGGCGCGGTAGTTGGGCGCAAAATGGCACAGGTGTGCAATGTCTTGGCGTCGTGCTATCTCGCGTGCCTTTTTGGGCGCGTCGATGCCGGCAACCGAACTGATAACATAGCCGCGCATCTCGTCTTCCGCAGGTGCAAAATCGGCCAGCCACGCGCCTGCGGCCGCAAAGCGCGCAAGCGTTGCATCCAAGTGGGGGTCGCGATAGGAATAAAACTGCAGGCCACCGCTGCGGGCAACGCGCAGCCCGGCACCGTAGGCTCCGCCCTTTACGCGCACTTCGTTCCACAGGTAATCATAGGAAAGCGCGCGGCTGGCCACTTGCCAAGCACCCGTATACGGGGCATCCAGCGCGCGCAAATCGCCGGCCGTTGCCGCAAAGCACACGTCTGTGGGCACGATAAACGCTTCGTTGGCCACGGTGGGTGCCGGAATCACCAGGCGTTTTTCCGGCGCACCTACCGCGTTGGCCAGCGCGGGCGCCACTTCCCAAAAATGCGCGCAATTATCGCTGCTGCCGGTGAAGCTGGCAAGCGTGCCATCGGCCACAAACAGGCGTGCCGCCACATTTTGCAAGCGCGCGATAAGGCTTGGTGCTTCGTCATCAAAGCGCGCAATCAGGTCTTTTAAGAAGCGGTAAAAATTCACGCCCGTCATGGCATCGCGGACGACGCCGGCACCGCAGCAATACGACCCTGCGCGCGCCGCAGCGGCGCTGTGGCCCGAAAGCGCAAATTCTTGTTCCATGCCAATGCGCAGCTGCAGCAAAATGTCCTTGATTTTCGCGCGATCATCAAACAGGGTCGAAGTCCAGATTTCTGCGGGTATAGTGGCCAGGTCAACCACGTTTTCCGCCAAGGCCGAAGCGCCGACAACAAACCTGATCCCATAGGCGTTTGCGTCGCTTTCACTTTCGTGCACTTCGGTGAAAAAGCGCAGGGTACCCAGGCGCGATTGCACCAGCGTGTCCAACTCTTCCGCCGTATGCGCGCGGGTGGCAAGCTTGCCCAGCAGCCGCGTTAAAAGGGTGGCATAGGGCAGTTCGTCAAAGGCAAGCCCTTCTAGGGGGAAGTAGTAATACAGGTAATCGATGCGCTTTGTGGGGGTGGCGTGATACAGGCAATCCAGCGGGGTGTCGCGCAGCAGCGTGCAAGCGGGCTCGGCCGTGGCCGCAGCGATGTCGCTTAACTGCAAAAGCGGCAAGGTGGCCAGCGCTTCGGGGCTATCGGGGGTTTCTTGCGCGCGATGCAGGGCGGCAGTTTCTTCGATGGTGCGCGCGATGCCTTCTGCATCCAGGCCGGCATACACGGCGGCCAAATCCTTGGCTTCATCGGAGGCTTCAGGGGTTTCAACGGGCACTATTTCTGCCGAAGCGCAGTGCTTGTTGTCCAAGAAAATTTCGCGCGCCAGCTGCTCGAAGTAATCCGTTTCCAGCTTTTCGTGCATGCGGGCAAAGGCCTCTTCATAGCGCAGATAGGCCACCGGGTCATCGTCGCTATACAGCCAGCCCGAAAGGCACTCCATGGCATACACCACGCCATCGGCGGTGCCAAAATCGCCTTCGCGCATATAAAATTCGGCGCGCGCAAGCGAAGCGTTAAGCAGCGTGCGGTCGATGCCTTCGGCGCACAGGCGGCTTATCGTTTCGCTAACAAGGGTGTTAAACTGCGCCAGCGCACCCTTTTGGCATCCCTTGATCTGCAGCAATACCATAGGCTGCATCAGGGCATCTATCATCTGCGCGTAGGCATCCCCGGCAATGCCCGCTTCCAGCAGCGCGCGCTTAAGGGGCGCCACGTTGCTGCCCATCAGCGCGTCCAGCAAAATATCAACATCTAGCACACGCTGGCGATCGCTTGCCGTGCCAATAATGTAAGCCAATCCCGCGCAGCCGTTTTCCGGCGCGGTTTGCATAGTGCGCGTAATGTCCCTGCGGCACACGGGCTCCTGCAAGGTCAACGGGTTGGGCGCCGAGGCCCCCGCACCTGCCGCACCTGCCACATCCGCGTCGCCAGCGCTGGCCGCGCCCGCCACGCCAAGATAGCGTTCATCCAAAAACGCCAACTCGCGTTCCACCTGCATATTGCCGTAAAGCACAATGTAGCTGTTGTCGCAGCGGTAATGGCGGCGGTGGGTGTCTAGGAAGTCTTCATAGCTCAGCGTCGGTATCGCGCGCGGATCGCCGCCCGATTCAAAGGCGTAAGCGCTGTCGGGGAAAAGTGCTGCAGCCAGCGTGTTGTACAGCACGGCATCCGGGTCAGAAAGCGCCCCCTTCATTTCGTTGAACACAACGCCGTTGTAGCGCAGCGCTTCGCCCGGCGCGTCCAGCTCGTAGTGCCAGCCTTCCTGTTCAAAAATTTCGCGCTTGCTATAGATGGCCGGATGCAGCACGGCATCCATATACACATCCATCAAGTTGAGCAAATCGGTTTCGTTGGTGCTGGCCACCGGGTAAAGCGTTTTATCGGGGAAGGTCATCGCATTCAAAAACGTCTGCATGGATGATTTCAGCAAGTTCACAAAGGGTTCTTTGGCGGGGAAGCGATCCGACCCGCACAGCACGGAATGCTCCAAAATGTGGAATACGCCGGTATCGTCGCGCGGCGGCGTTTTAAAGCCGATGGCAAAGGCCTTGTTTTCGTCGTCGTTGGCCAAATACAGCGCCCGCGCGCCGCTTGCTTTGTGGTACAGCACGTAAGCTGTGCCCTCAATTTCGGGAAGTTCCGATGCAGAAACAACGCTAAATCCGTGTAAGGTATCGTGTAAGCTAAGCTGCAAGATAATGCCGCCTTTCAAGAAAGATTGCCTAAGGATTCCAGCATAGCGCAACGCCGCAAGCGCGTCGGCCGCCTGCGGCCGTCTGCGGCGGAAATCCAGGATTTCAGCCCAAGTGCGAAAAAAATCCTTCCCAAACCGCGCAATCTGTGGTTTCATAGGCGCAACCCGAAATTGAAAGGTTTTCAGTGAGCACATCTACCAACAAAGCTTCCCTCAACAACACGCCGTGCGCGTGCTGTGTCGGTGCATGGTGGTGGAACAAAGGCTGATCTCGGGTTATCGATACCTTTTGTTTCCGTATGCGAAATCAAACAGGGCCCTCGGTAATCCGGGGGCCTTTTTCTTTGTGCGAAAGCGGGGTGCCATCAGCCCTGCACCCACCACAAAGCGCAGCGGCAACGGCAGGCAAGGCAAGGGCACTTACACGCATCACTCACCCAAGAAAGGAACCACCTCATGCACGCTACAACCACACATTCCCGCGCTCCGCATCGCCTCTATCTTGCCGAAAGCCAGATTCCCACACAATGGTACAATCTGCGCGCCGATATGCCGCAAGCCCCCGACCCCATGCGCACGCCCGATGGCGCCATCGCTGCGCCCACCGATATCATGGCGGTGTTTTGCGAAGAGCTTGCCCACCAAGAACTCGACGACACCACGCGCTATTTCGACATCCCGCAAGCTGTGCAGGAAATGTATCGCATCTATCGCCCGTCACCGCTGTGCCGCGCCTACAACTTGGAAAAAGCCTTGGGCACGCCCGCGAAAATTTACTACAAATTTGAAGGCAACAACACCTCGGGTTCGCACAAGCTCAATTCTGCCATCGCGCAGGCCTACTACGCCAAGGCGCAAGATTTAACGCACGTCGCCACCGAAACCGGCGCGGGCCAGTGGGGCACAGCGCTTGCCGAAGCCACGGCGCACTTCGGCCTTGACCTCGACGTATTCATGGTTAAGTGCTCCTACAATCAAAAGCCCCACCGCCGCCATGTCATGGAAACATTTGGCGCCACAGTAACGCCTTCGCCTTCCGATACCACCGCTGCCGGGCGCAAGATTTTGGCCGAACACCCCGATTCCAGCGGTTCGTTGGGCACCGCCATTTCCGAAGCGGTCGAACGCGCGCTCAATGTGCCCCACAACAAGGGGCGCTATGCGCTGGGCAGCGTGCTCAACCAGGTTGTGCTGCATCAAAGCATCATCGGCATGGAAAGCTACGCCGCCTTTGAACAGCTGGGGGAATACCCCGATATCATCATCGGTTGTGCGGGTGGCGGCTCAAACGTGGGCGGCCTGGTGGCACCCTTTATGCGCGATAAGCTGCAAGGCCTGCGCGATGCGCGCTTTGTGGCGGTTGAACCAGCAAGCTGCCCCAGCCTAACGCGCGGCCGTTACGCCTACGATTTCGCGGACACGGCCCAAACCTGCCCGCTGTGCAAGATGTACACGCTGGGCAACGGCTTTATGCCCAGCCCCGATCACGCCGGTGGCCTGCGCTATCACGGCATGTCGCCCATCGTGTCAAAGCTGGTGGCCGATGGCAATATGGAAGCGGTGGCCGTGGCGCAGACCGATGTGTTTGCGGCAGCCGTCGAATTTGCCCGCCTAGAAACCATTTTGCCGGCACCGGAAAGCGCCCACGCCATCCACCAGGCCATGGTCGAAGCGAAGAAGTGCGCCGAAACGGGCGAGGAAAAGACGATTTTGTTCGGCCTAACAGGCACGGGGTATTTCGACACGGTAGCCTACGATGCCTTCAATCGCGGCGTCATGGTCGATCATGTGCCCACAGAAGAAGAATTGGCGGCAGGTTTTGCCACCATTCCCGCCGTGGTGGGCGTGCAGGCCGCCGGTGGCCTGCCCTTGGCCTAGCGCGCACTTATGTTTGACTTTGTTATTTGGCGCGCCGCAAAGAATTTCTGGCGCGCGGGTGTGCTAGCATGGACGCCATGAAATTATTTGAAGCACACAACATCGCGGCATCGTATCCGCGCCCGCAGGGTGCCTTGCCGCTGTTTTCCGACGTGAATTTTTCCCTTGAAGCGGGCGGCATCTACGATTTGGTGGGGCCTTCGGGCGCAGGCAAATCCACGCTTTTGCGCATCTGTGCGCACATGCTGGCGCGCGATGCGGGCGAACTTTACCTCGATGGCCAAAAAAGTGAAGCCTTTGAACCCACAAAATGGCGCGCCCTGGTGTGCCTTGTGCCGCAAAAGCCCTCCCTTGTGCCCGGCAGCGTGCAAGAAAACCTGCTGCTTCCCTGGAAGCTTAAAGTGCGCGAAGCGCAAACGCTGCCCACCACCGACAGCCTGCGGCACTTGCTTGATGAAGCCGAACTGGCCGATGTCGAACTACAGCGCGATGCCACGCAGCTTTCCGGCGGGCAAATCGCGCGCGTGGCGCTTCTGCGCGTGTTTGTTACGCAGCCGCGCGTGTTGCTGTTAGATGAAGTGGATGCGGCGCTTGATGATGCTTCGGCCCTAGCCATCAGCCGCCTTACAAAGAAGCTGGTCGCCCGCAACATGGCGTGTTTGCGCATCCGGCACCGGGCAAGCGACGGGTTTGCGACGGGCACGTTTTCCTTGGGCGCGGGCACGTTTGCTTATGCGCCAGCGCCTACGCTTGAAAGTCAGGGGCGCTAATGGGTGGCGTTGTAGAAATAGGGTATTTTGAACTTTTTGCCGCCAGCGCGCTCATGTTGGTGGCAGGGCTGATTTCGTGGAAGCTCGAACTGGGCCAAACCAAGCGCATCGTAGTTTCTACCCTGCGCATGTTTTTGCAGCTTTTGGCCGCTGGCCTGCTGTTGGGCTATGTGTTTGCGCTGCAAAGCTGGTGGCTTGTGGTGCTGATTCTTATCATCATGCTGCTTGCTGCCACCCAAATTGCCACAAGCCGCATGAAGTCGCACCCGAAAGGCTCTGCGCTGCCCGTGCTGCTTTCTTTGGGCATCTCAAGTTTCTTGGTGGCCTTCATCGTTACCCAGCTGGTCATGCACGTTGATCCCTGGTATTCCGCGCGCGATTTAATTCCTATCGGCGGCATGATTTTAGGCAACGCGATGGCATCGGTGGCGGTGGCCATCGACCGCCTGTTTGCCGATATGGACGCACGCACCGATGAAATGTTCACGCTTAGCGCGCTGGGTGCCACCCCGCGCGAAGCGGCCATGCCTTCGCTGCGCGCCGCAATCGGTGCCGGCATGACGCCGATATTAGCCAATATGTCGGCTGCGGGCATCGTGACCTTTCCCGGCATGATGACCGGCCAGCTGCTTGCGGGCGCCGACCCTTTGGCGGCAGCAAAATACCAGATAGTCGTTATGCTCATGCTTTCGGCCGCCAACACTATCGCCATCGTGATGGCGTGTTTTCTCACCTACAAAAAGCGCTTTTCGGCCGATGGATATTATTTGGATAAGGCGCTGCGCGGCTAGCATGCCCGTATAATAAGCACGCATAATCGTGAAACGTCGTTTAGAACCGTAGGGGCGGATTCCATATCCGCCCGAATGCTCGAAATAATAAACGCAAACGAAAGGGACACCGCGTGGACCAGGATGCAAAGTATCGCTTCATTTCAGTATCTGCCGAAGATGACGACGAAGTTGTGATTCAGGCGGGAATGCCCGCCGCGCCCACCCAAGCGCCGGCTGCTGCTCCTGCACCCGCACCCGCACCCGCACCCGTCGCACCTGCTCCTGCGCCCGCCGCACCGCGCAGCAAGCAGCAACGCCGCGCGGCCGAAGTCGAAGAATTGCAGCGCACGCAGGAAGATTTGAACAGCGTGCCTCCCATGTCAAAAATGCAAAAAACCATCCTTATCGTAATCGCCGCCTTCGCCGCGGTCGCGCTTGCCTATTACTTTTTCTTCATCATGGGTTAAAATAAGGGCTTCAACTCCCACGTTTTCGTAATGTGCGTGCCATTTTGGGGGACAGAAAGGTTACACGATGATTAAACGCAACAAAACCGAACAAGACAGCACCCCTTGCCAACCCACGCAAGAACCCGCAACACCAGCA
>JAVWGW010000019.1:0-16786 GCA_036640375.1 Raoultibacter sp.
CGTCATGGGAGTGGGCTGCGTGTCACTGCAATCCAGCGGGGTCTTCACGCTGGGGTTTGGCGATGTCATCACCTTGGTTTCGGCAATATTTTTGGGTCTGCATTTGGCGCTGACCTCGAAGCTGGCGCCGCGCCGCGACATCTTAGTGCTGACCGCCGTGCAGTTTGTTGTGGCGGGCATCATGGGGCTTGCGTGGGGTGCCGCCACCGAACCCTTGCCGGATCCCGCGCTGTTCACCCCCGATTTGCTGGGGAATTTGATCTATCTGGTGGTGGCCGCATCGTGTATCGCGCTTCTGCTGCAAAACATCGGCCTTGCCCACGTGCCCCCTGCCCCCGCTTCGCTGTTTTTGGCCACGGAATCGGTGTTTGGCGTCGTGTTTTCCGTCGCATTTTTGGGTGAAGCCTTAAACGACCAGATGGTGTTCGGCTTCGCCCTCATCTTCCTTGCCATTGTGGTGAGTGAATATTTGCCCACATCAAAGTTTGTCGAACGCCTCGCCACGCACAGGCGTTGAATGCGGGGTAAGGGCTTGATTGGGAAAGTCATATATTATTGCATCGTGTGATGCGAGAGGATGAAGCGTCCAGGCGCACTGTGTCAGCTCAGGCCATTGGGGAAATAATATAAGGGGAAATAAATGCACACCATTTTTAACAAAAAGCCAGTGCCGTATAATTTCAACGACTATGATTTACCAGCAAAAAAGCTTGCCCGGATTCTGAGCAAAAAAGAAAACCATTACCCCTTGTCTGATGATTTTGAAATAAGAAATTTTTCAGGTTCAGGGGAAGTTTGGTACGACAGTCAAAAAGAACATGTTGTTGCCTGGCTTAAAGAGCTTGATGGCCCAGGTGCCTACAAAAGAAAAACAAGGGGATTGGCCTCAAGGCATTTCTGGAATCATTTTCAGTGCGCTCCGGGTCTTTTGTGGGTTGCCGAGGCCTTGGGTGTCGAAAAGGAAAAGATTCAATTAGCCTGTGATGCTGTTGTGGTAGGGAGCCGCGATGCGTCGCAGTGTGCGGCTGTGCGCCAGGTGATTCCCTGGTCTTGTATTGCGGAAATCATTTACCGGGATGGGCCTTGCCTCTAATCTAAGAAGTCGCCTTTGAAAAAGTTCTCATTAGTAAGTTTTGTTGCCGTCAGCCTAAAGAGGACGCAGCCATCGGGGCAGACGATATCTTTGCAATATTTGCTCGCACCGCCGATGTTTTCTAAATCTCCACCGCTTCTGACCGCTTCCATAATCGGAAACATGAGCAGCATTGCTTTGGAGCAAATACCCTGACCTTCGGCGTTGACGGGGCAGCCATAAGTGCAGGTGTATGTGTCTCCCACTTCTTCGCCGTTTCGGCAATACCGCTCCGTGTGCTCACTGCGTAAAAACCCCGTTACTTTGATTTCCCATTCGTATTCTTCATCAAACCATTTTTTCATGAGCTAACCTTCCGCGGCTTAGACCAGCTTGCCTTTGCAGTGGTCGATCATGTGTTGTACGATCTGCGCTGTCCAGCCCGTGAAATCTTTCTTGCGCGGTTGCAACGCGCCGTCTATCAGTTCGTCGTAGGCCACTTTGATGCGATCGAAGCGGGTTACTTTGGTTTCAGCTTCCAGGGAAAGACAGCCCTCGACAGCTTTGAAAGGGCTTAATGCTTGCATCAGCCGCGGGTTGTACATGATGTGCGGCTGTTCGTTGTCGTCTAAGTAGACGATGATGCGCTTTGCAAAGCCTATTTGGTTGGCAGCCAAGCAGGCGGCCTCTTCAAGTGATGCCAGGGTTTCCAGCAAATCTTGCGCCACTGGTGCGTCTTTTTCGGTGGCTGCCTCGCAGGGCTGTGCGAGGAAAGCTGCGTCTTTTACGAGTTCTTTAATCATGATGCTCCCGTTCAAAAGGGGTTACCTTGTTTTTGACGGCCGCGCGGCAGGGCGACAGGCCGGTTTTAATTCCTGAAGAATTCTACCACGAAGGGAAATAGGGCGGTGCGTGCTTTTGCCCAAAACATGCGCAAGCACTGTGCTGTGCGCGGCTTCGGCGGAGGTGTTTTAGGGCGGCCGGTTTCGTGGGCTTGTTTTTGGTGTTTTGGGGTGCGCTTTGGGGTGGCAAAGTGCTTTTTTGCAAAAATTTGTTTTCTTGAAATGCCTGATGGGGTGGTGAATCTACAGAATATTACCATACTTGGTAAAAATAATTCTTGACGGAGGCCTTCTGCGGTAGTATCTTTAGAAATTGCGACTTTTTCGCAAATCTACTGATTCGCATGAAGGAGGAAAAACCTCGTGGTGCAAGGAAAAAATACCGCTCCCACCAGCCTTTATAGGAATCGCAGAAGCTTTGCTAAGATTCCCGATGTTATGGAGGTCCCCAACCTTATTTCCATTCAGACCGATAGTTTTGAATGGTTTAAGAGCGAAGGGCTCAACCAGGCTTTCGCCGACATCAGCCCCATCGAAAGCAACACCAAAGATATGTGCGTCGAATTTGGCAAGCATGAATTTGGCGAACCGAAGTACAACGTCGACGTCTGCAAGGAAAAGGACGTGTCGTATCAGGCACCCCTCTTCGCAGAAATTCGCTTTATCAACCGCGAAACTGGCGAAATCAAAGAACAAGACGTTTTCATGGGCGATTTCCCGCTTATGACTCCGCGCGGCACCTTTATCATCAACGGCACCGAACGCGTCGTTGTTTCGCAGCTGGTACGCAGCCCGGGTGTTTATTTCGCTTCCGAACGCGACAAGACGTCGGACAAAACCATCTACAACGCCAAGGTTATCCCTAGTCGCGGTGCCTGGTTGGAATTTGAAACTGACAAGCGCGACATCCTTTCGGTGCGCATCGACCGCAAGCGCAAGCAACCGGCAACGCTGCTGCTGCGCGCGCTGGGCTTGGCTGAAACCCGCGAAGAAATCATTGAGCTTCTGGGCGATTCCGAAATGGTTTTGCGCACGCTCGACCGCGACCCAGCCACCACCAAAGAAGAGGCGCTCATCGAGCTTTATAAGCGCTTCCGTCCGGGTGAGCCCCCCACAATCGATTCTGCACGCACGCTGCTTGAAGGCCTATTCTTCAACCCGCAGCGCTACGACCTGGCAAAAGTGGGTCGTTATAAGATCAACAAGAAGCTGGGCTTTGACCCTGACAACGAAAGTTCCACGCTCACCGATGAAGACATCATCAAATCCATGCGCTATATCGTCGATTTGCACAATGGTGACGACGGTGCGGTAACCGATGACATCGACCACTTCGGCAACCGTCGCATTCGCACGGTGGGCGAACTGATTCAAAACCAGTTCCGCATCGGCCTTTCCCGCATGGAACGCGTTGTGCGTGAACGCATGAGCATGCAGGAACCCGACGATATTACGCCGCAGAGCCTTATCAATATCCGCCCGATTGTGGCATCCATTAAAGAATTCTTCGGCTCTTCGCAGCTGTCGCAGTTCATGGATCAGACCAATCCGGCTGCGGGCATCACCCACAAGCGTCGTCTTTCCGCGTTGGGGCCTGGCGGCCTTTCGCGCGAACGCGCTGGCTTTGAAGTGCGCGACGTTCATACCAGCCATTACGGTCGCATGTGCCCCATCGAAACGCCTGAAGGCCCCAACATCGGTCTCATCGGTTCGCTGGCTACCTATGCGCGCATCAACCCCTACGGCTTCATCGAAACGCCGTATCGCCGCGTTGTGGATGGCAAGGTCACCGACGACGTTGATTATCTGACGGCTGATGAAGAAGAAAACTACACGATTGCCCAGGCCAACGAAGTGTTTGACCCGGAAACGCGCGTGTATGGCACCTTTGACGATGCCGGCGTTTTCGTGAGCGCCCCCCGCGTTTTGTGCCGCACGAAAGACTCGGCCGGCGTGTTTGGCGAGCCTGAAGAAGTGCTGCCCGAACAGGTTAACTACATGGACGTTTCTCCGCGCCAGATGGTATCGGTGGCGACGTCGCTTATTCCCTTCCTCGAACATGACGACGCCAATCGCGCGCTTATGGGATCGAACATGCAGCGCCAGGCTGTGCCGCTGCTGCGTCCCAACGCCCCCTTGGTTGGTACCGGCATCGAACACCGCATCGCTGTGGACTCGGGCGAAATCTTGGTTGCCCAAAATTCTGGCATGGTCGATTACGTCGATGGCCAAACCATCATCGTCTTAAACGACGACGGCGAATACGACGAATACCTGGTGCCGAAGTTCCAGCGCTCGAACCAAAGCGGTTGCATCAACCACAAGCCGCTGGTGCGCAAGGGCGATATGGTTTACGCCGGCGACGTGCTGGCCGATGGTCCTAGCTGCGACAAGACCGAGCTTTCGCTGGGACAAAACCTCATGGTGGCCTACATGCCGTGGGAAGGCTACAACTACGAAGACGCTATCATTTTGTCCGAACGCGTCGTTTCTGAAGACCTGTTAACGTCGATCCATATTTCTGAATACGAAGTGGATGCGCGCGATACAAAATTGGGACCTGAAGAAATCACCCGCGAAATTCCCAATATTTCCGACGACATGATTTCTGATCTTGATGGCGATGGCATCATCCGCGTGGGCGCAGAAGTGTTCCCCGGTGATGTGCTGGTGGGCAAGGTTACCCCGAAGGGCGAAACCGAACTGACCGCAGAAGAGCGTCTGCTGCGTGCCATCTTCGGCGAAAAAGCGCGTGAAGTGCGCGATACTTCGCTGAAGGTTCCTCATGGTTCCGGCGGTCGCGTTATTGGTATCGCCAGTTCATCGCGCCTTAATGGCGACGATTTGGCACCGGGCGTCAACGAGCTGGTGCGCGTGTATGTGGCACAGAAGCGCAAGATTCAGCAGGGCGACAAACTGTCCGGCCGCCACGGCAACAAAGGTGTTATTTCGCGCATTCTTCCCATCGAAGACATGCCGTACCTGGCCGATGGCACCCCCATCGACGTCATTTTAAATCCCCTGGGCGTGCCTTCCCGTATGAACGTCGGGCAGCTGCTCGAATGTCATTTGGGCTGGGCTGCCAAATGGGGCTGGGATGATGCAGAAAACTCCGACGAAGCGGTTGAAGGCCCCATCCACGTTGCCACGCCGGTATTTGACGGCGCCACCGAAAAAGAAATTTCGGACGTTATCGAAAAGGCGAACCGCAACCTTATTAACATCAACCACGCCAAGTTCGGCGAAAAAGCGCGCGACGAATTTGTTCCGCAGCTTTCCCGCACGGGCAAGGCGGTTTTGTATGATGGCCGCACGGGCGAACAGTTCCGCGAACCGATCACCGTGGGTCAAAGCTACATTTTGAAACTGGGCCACCTGGTAGACGACAAGATCCACGCGCGTTCGACCGGCCCTTACTCGCTGATTACGCAGCAGCCCCTGGGTGGTAAAGCCCAGTTCGGCGGCCAGCGCTTCGGCGAAATGGAAGTGTGGGCGCTTTATGCCTACGGCGCTTCCAATGTGCTGCAAGAAATCCTCACGGTCAAATCCGACGATACGGCAGGCCGCGTGAAATCGTATGAGGCCATCGTCAAGGGCGAAAACATTCCTGCCGCCGAAGTGCCTGAAAGCTTCAAGGTATTGGTGAAGGAAATGAAATCGCTGTGCCTCAATGTTGAACTGGAAGGCCACGAACATCAGATGATCGATGTGACCAACAGCTACAACAACGAACCCGATGAGGGTAAAGATGCTATTGATGTATTGATGGGGCAAGCTGCCAAGACGGAAGCCGAAGAGGGCGACGCGCTGGCGGATATTGCTGCTGAACTGGGGGAATTGATGAGCGAAGGCTCGCAAGATACCACGGAAACTACCAACGATCTTATCGGTGATGGGAAGGAGGCTTAAATGACTGAATTCGATGTAAACAATTTTGATGCCCTGCGCATTTCGCTTGCGAGTGCCGAAGATATTCGCAGCTGGTCGCGCGGTGAAGTGAAGAAGCCCGAAACCATCAACTATCGTACCTTGAAGCCGGAAAAAGATGGCTTGTTCTGCGAAAAGATTTTCGGCCCCACCAAGGATTGGGAATGCGCCTGCGGTAAATACAAGCGCATCCGCTTCAAAGGAATCGTGTGCGAACGCTGCGGCGTTGAAGTGACCCGTTCCAAAGTTCGTCGTGAACGCATGGGTCATATCGAACTAGCGGCACCGGTTTCTCACATCTGGTATTTCAAGGGGTCGCCGTCGCGTTTGGGCTACCTGCTTGACATTGCCCCGAAGGAACTGGAAAAAGTACTCTACTTTGCCAGCTCCATCGTCACGTCGGTGGACAAGGAAGCCCGCGATGCCGATGTCGATGAATTGCGCGATGAATTAACGGCTGACCTGGAAGAATTGGACGCCGAGCGCGACCGTCTTATCGAAGCCACCCGCAAGCTTTCGGTGGATTACGTGCCCGACGAAGATGAATTCGTTGATGACATCGATGAAGACGAGCGCATGAGCGCCGAAGAGGTTGAAGACGAGCTTGCCGAAATCTACGAAGAATTCAACGAGCGCAAAGCGCTGCGTTCCGATGCCCTCGAATCGTTTTTGAAGATAGAGCCCAAGCAACTTGTGCCTGATGAAGCGCTGTATCGCGAAATGCGCATGAACTACAACGATTACTTCAAGGGCGGCATGGGTGCCGAATCCGTGCGCGACCTGCTCGACGCGATGGATTTGGAAGCAACTGCTGAAGAACTGCGCGAAGTTATCGCCACCGGCAAGGGTCAAAAACGTGCCAAGGCCATCAAGCGCCTGAAAGTGGTCGACGCGTTTTTGAAATCCACGAACAAGCCCGGCTTCATGATTTTGGATGTTGTGCCGGTTATTCCGCCCGATCTGCGCCCGATGGTGCAGCTTGACGGCGGCCGTTTTGCCACAAGCGACCTAAACGATCTGTATCGTCGCGTTATCAACCGCAATAATCGCTTAAAGCGCCTGCTTGACCTGGGTGCGCCTGAGATTATTGTCAACAACGAAAAACGTATGTTGCAAGAATCCGTTGACAGCCTGTTTGACAACGGCCGTCGTGGTCGCCCTGTCACGGGCCCCGGCAATCGTCCGCTCAAATCGCTTTCCGATATGCTCAAGGGCAAACAGGGCCGCTTCCGCCAGAACTTGCTGGGCAAGCGCGTCGATTATTCCGGCCGTTCCGTTATCGTTGTGGGTCCGCAGCTCAAGCTGCATCAGTGCGGCCTGCCTTCGCAGATGGCGCTGGAGCTGTTCAAGCCCTTCGTTATGAAACGCCTGGTCGAACTGGAATATGCCGCCAATATCAAGGCTGCCAAGCGCGCCGTTGATCGCGGTGCCAGCTATGTGTGGGACGTGCTAGAAGAAGTCATCACCGAACATCCGGTTATGCTCAACCGCGCACCTACCCTGCATCGTTTGGGCATTCAGGCTTTCGAGCCGGTGCTGGTTGAAGGCAAGGCCATCAAGCTGCATCCCTTGGTATGTACCGCGTTTAACGCCGACTTCGACGGTGACCAGATGGCCGTGCATGTGCCGCTGGGCGCTGAAGCTCAGGCGGAAGCACGCGTGCTCATGCTTTCGTCCAACAACATTAAATCGCCTGCTCACGGCCGCGCTTTGACCGTTCCCACGCAGGATATGATCATCGGTCTGTATTATCTGACGGCCGCACGCGACAATTTCCCTGGCGAAGGTCGTGCCTTCATCGATTTTGATGATGCTCTCAACGCCTACGATGCGCGCGCCGAAGTTGATCTGCAGGCCAAGATTGTTGTGCGTCTTACGCGCCCGACCGAGGTTGCCGCCAGCTTCAATGTGTTTGAAGAACACGCCAAGGGCGATCGCATCGAAACCACGATTGGCCGTATCACGTTCAACCGTTTGTTGCCGGAGGATTATCCCTTCCTCAACTACGAAATGAACAAGACTGAAATTTCGCGCCTGGTGGAAGATTGCTGCACGCGCTATGACCTTTCCGATATGCCGCCGATTCTTGACGGCCTCAAAGATGCCGGCTTCCACTATGCCACCCGCGCAGGCGTCAGCGTTTCGGTATACGACGCCACGGTGCCGCCCGAAAAGGGCGCAATTTTGGCCGCCGCCGACGCACAGGTTGACACCATTGTGGAAGAATACGAAATGGGTCTGGTAAGCGACAGCGAACGTCATAAGCAGGTCGTTGACATCTGGAACAAAGCCAATGAAGAAGTTGGCGAAGCGATGGCCAACAACTTCGACAAGTTTAACCCCATCTATATGATGGCATTTTCTGGTGCGCGTGGTAACATCAAGCAGATTCGTCAGTTGGCCGGTATGCGTGGCCTGATGTCAGACCCGAAGGGTGAAATCATCGACCGCCCGATCAAGGCGAACTTCCGCGAAGGCCTTTCCGTTTTGGAATACTTTATTTCCACGCATGGTGCGCGTAAAGGTTTGGCCGACACCGCGCTGCGTACTGCCGACTCGGGGTATTTGACTCGTCGCCTTGTTGATGTTGCGCAAGATGTTATCGTGCGTGAAATTGACTGCGGCACAAGCGACGGCGTTTCTTACCCGCTGCACGACAAAAAGGGCGACCTCGACTTAAACCTGATCGGGCGTTGTCTGCTCAACGATGCGCTGGCTAAAGATGGCAGCATCATCGTGGCTGCTGGCGATTACGTTATCCACGTTGATCAGCTTAAAGCCATGGAAATGGCCGGCATCGAAAACCTTACCATCCGCACGGTTATGACCTGCCATGCCGCCGCGGGCGTGTGCCAGAAATGTTACGGCTGGGATCTTGCCACGTCGCGTCCGGTCAATATCGGCACGGCCGTAGGTATTATCGCCGCGCAATCCATCGGCGAACCCGGCACGCAGCTGACCATGAGAACCTTCCACACCGGCGGCGTCGCGGGCGAAGACATCACCCACGGTTTGCCCCGTGTTACCGAACTTTTTGAAGCGCGCAAGCCTAAGGGCCAAGCGGTGCTGGCAGAAATTGCGGGCACGCTGCAGATTGTGAGCGACAAGCAGAACAAGACGCTGACCGTGCACGATCAGCAGGGTAACATCCGCGAATACGTGGTGTCGTCGCGTGCCCAGATGATTCCGGGTATTATCGACGGTTGCGAAGTTGAAGTGGGCGAACAGCTTACCAAGGGTTCGGTTAACCCGCACGATTTGCTGCGCCTGACCGATCCGAATACCACCTTGCGCTATATCGTGGCGCAGGTACAGGGCGTATACGTCAGCCAGGGCGTTGATATCAACGACAAGCACATCGAGGTTATTTCGCGCCAGATGCTGCGTAAGGTTGCCGTTGTTGACGCAGGTGAATCCAGCTATCTGCCGGGTCGTCAGGTCAACCGCTTCGAGTTTGAAGATGCTGCCAACGCGCTTATCGCCGAAGGCAAAGAGCCCCCGGTGGGTCAGCCCCTGCTGCTGGGTATCACGAAGGCTTCGCTGGCAACCGATTCGTTCCTTTCGGCCGCGTCGTTCCAGGAAACCACCAAGGTTTTGACCGATGCTGCAATCGAAGGTAAGACCGATCACCTGGTGGGTCTGAAAGAAAACGTTATTATTGGCAAGCCGATTCCGGCAGGCACGGGTCTTATGCGCTATCGTGATGCCGGCCTGACGTATCGCGGTCGCCCCGTTAAGGGCAATGCGATTGTCGATGCACTTCCCGAATACGCCCCTGAGGAATTGCGCGATATTGAAGATTTGCTTCCGCAGCCGCAGGATTGGTCGCTTGATGGCGAAAGCTATTTAGGTGCCGCAGGTGCCAACTATGGCAGCTATTTTGGCAGCATGTCCTTAGGCCATCGCGCTCCGAACTTAAGCGACGAAGATGCGCGTCTGTATATCTATGATGACCTGGGCGTTTCGCAGCGCTGGGCCAACAAGTTTTCCGAAGCAGGCATTGAAACCGTGGCCGATTTGGTGGGGCATACCGAGGAAGATTTGCTGCGCATTGAAGGCATCGGAACCAAGGCGATTGAAGAATTGAAGGAAGGCCTGGAATCTCACGAGTTGATGCATGTGATCGAAGATGATCTCAATGCGACAAGTGACGATATGAGCCAACTGCTCGATATGGTCTTTTCGCCCGATGACACCGTCTTAATTGGCGGCGATGAACCGGCGACGTTTAGCACCGAAGGTGAAGATATGCTGGGTGAAGCCTTGCCGCCCCGTTCATATCAGCGCAACATGGAAGAACTTGATGCCTTGTTGGGCTCGGTGGGCGATTTAGGATTTGGCCTGGTAAATGTTGAAGAAGGCGAAGATTCTGGGGAAGATTCCGCAGAGGAAGCCCCTGCAAGCTCCGCGTCTGAAGACGAAGAATAGCTTCTAAGATAGAGGGGTGTGCCGCGGTTGGTGCACCCCTTTTTTTCGAGAATAGAGGGTAATCGTGCCTGATAAAACGTTTGTCCCTGCACAAGAGATACCTCCGGCCTCCCAAATTGGGGCAACACTCGAATCCCTGGCTGCGACCCTTGCGGCGCGGCGGGATGCCGGTGCGCAAAGCTACACGTTTTCCCTGCTTACCGGCAGCGCCGATGACCCGCTGAAGAAGCTGATGGAAGAAGCGGGCGAAGTGGCGCTGGCCGCCAAAGATGTTGAAGCCGTGGGTGCGGCCGCGCTTGATCATTTGCGCTACGAAGCGGCCGATGTGCTCTACCACCTGCTGGTTGTGCTTGAGCGCTACCACATTTCCCTTGATGAATTTTCTGCGGAACTCAACACGCGTATGACTGCGGCCGAGCGCCCTGCGGGCGGCGTGCAGCTCTACGACGAATACGTGAAAAGAGGTAAGTAATGTCCCATCTTTTTGGAACTGACGGAGTGCGCGGGATTGCCAACACCGAACTTTCTTGTCAGGTTGCCTTCCGTTTAGGACAGGCTGCTGTGGCGTTTTTGGGCAACACTATTTTAGTGGGCAAAGACACACGCCTTTCGGGCGATATGCTGGAATCTGCGCTGATCGCGGGCGTTATGAGCCGCGGCGGTACAGCGCTGCAGGCAGGCATTATTCCCACGCCGGGCATCGCCTTGCTTGCGCGCACGCTGGTATGCGATGGTGGCGTGGTCATTTCGGCATCGCACAATCCGGCCGAATACAACGGCATCAAATTTTTCGACGCGCAGGGCTTTAAGCTGCCCGTTTCCACCGAAGATGCCATCGAAGCATTCGTGCTCGACGGCGCGGCGCTCGATGCCAGCCTGCCCACCGGTGATGGTGTCGGGGTGGCTATCCCTGTGGAAAACGCCTGCGAGCTCTATGTTGCTAATGCGGTAAAAAGCATGACTGACCAGGGGATTACCCTTGATGGCTTGCGCATTGCCCTGGATGTGGGCCACGGCGCGTCAGCGCTTACCAGCGCGTCGTGCTTGCGCCAGCTGGGTGCGGAAGTGGTGGCCATCAATGAAGATTTCGATGGCCTTGATATCAATCGGGAATGCGGATCGACGCATCTTGATCCTTTGTGCGCGCTGGTGGCCGATGTTGGTGCCGATGTGGGCATTGCCCACGATGGCGATGCCGACCGCGTGATGCTGGTGGATGCCCTGGGCAACATTATCGACGGCGATGTTGTTGAGGCGGTGTGTGCGCTCGACCTAAAAGCAAGCGGCAAATTGACGGGCAATACGGTAGTATCCACCGTCATGTGCAACCTTGGCTTTACCCATGCCATGCGCGATGCGGGCATCGACGTGCTGCAAACGCAGGTGGGGGATCGCTATGTGTTAGAAGCCATGCGCGAAGGCGGCTATGTGATCGGCGGGGAACAAAGCGGCCACATGATTTTTCTTGAGTACAACTCCACCGGGGATGGCCTGGTGACGGCCTGCCAGTTCTTGGCGGCCTGTCAGCGCCTGGGCAAGACGGTGGCGCAGGCGGCCGAACTTATGCCGCGCTTTCCGCAGAAGCTTATCAATGTGCAGGTGAAAGATAAGCATGCCTTGCCCGATTGTGCGCCCGTGCAAGAAGCGATTGCGCAGGCCACGGCCGAGCTGGGCGAAAACGGTCGCGTGCTTGTGCGCACATCCGGCACCGAACCGCTGGTGCGCGTTATGGTGGAAGCTGCTACCGAGCAGCACGCCACCGAAGTGGCGCAGCGAATTGCAGACTTGGTCAAAGAACTAGTTTAACCCGCTGTCCGTTCGCGGGGGTGTAATAATAAGTTTCTTGCTTTCGTAACACTTGCCTGGTACTCTGTGTTAAGTTTTGCACAGCGGTAACACAGGAGGATGCACAACATGGATCACACTTCATCAACGGCGGCGTTTTTCTCGCGTCGCCGTTTCTTGCAACTGGCCGGCGTGGGCGCGGCAAGCGTCACTTTGGGCGGCGTGCTTTCGGCGTGTTCGGCATCAGACGCGCAGGTGTCGGATGCAGCACAGGACGCGGCCCAGGTGGTGGTGGCTATGAACACCAACAGCGAACCGGCGGCCGGGTTTGACCCCTTTGTTTCTTGGGGCTGCGGCGAACACGTGCACGAACCCCTCATTCAATCCACGCTTATCACCACCGATGAAAACCTGGCATTCAAAGGTGACCTTGCCACGGAATATCACTGCTCAAGTGACGGCATGACCTGGACCTTCACCTTACGTGACGACGTTCATTTCACCAATGGCGCCCCTTTGAGCGCACAGGATGTCGCCTTCACCATCAATGGCATTATTGCCAGCGAAGCCGCCGAAGCCGATCTTTCCATGGTGGAAAAAGCGCTTGTCATCAACGACACCACCCTTGAAGTGCACATGCTTAAGCCCTACAACGCCCTGCTTTACACCTTGGCGGTGGTGGGCATTGTGCCGCAAGGCGCCCACGACAGCGGCTATGGCGATAACCCCATCGGTTCGGGGCGCTATATGCTTGAGCAGTGGGATAAGGGGCAGCAAATTATTTTGGTTGCCAACCCCAACTATTATGGGGAAGCTCCGAAAATGCAGCGTGTCATAGTTGTGTTCATGGCCGAAGATGCGGCGCTGGCAGCCGCGAAGGCGGGGCAGGTTGATATTGCGTTCACATCGGCCACCTACAGCAATCAGCGCATTGAGGGATGCGATTTGTTTGCCTGCAAAACGGTGGATAGCCGCGGCATTTCGCTGCCCACAGGTGCGCCGGGTGCCACGAAGGCCGATAAGGGCAACGAATACCCGGCGGGCAATGCGGTCACCAGCGATGTTGCTGTGCGCCGTGCCATCAATGTGGGTGTGGATCGTCAGCTGATGATCGATAATGTGCTGAACGGCTACGGCTCGCCCGCCTACAGTGTTTCTGATAATATGCCCTGGTCAAGCGCCGATATGAAAGTTAAAACCGACGTGGAAGCCGCCAAGAAAATGCTTGAGGATGCCGGCTGGGTGGCAGGGGCCGATGGCATCCGCGTCAAAGACGGCACGCGTGCGGCCTTTAACACCTATTATTCCTCCGACGATTCGGTGCGTCAGGCACTTACGGCGGAATTTGCCAACCAGATGAAGGGCTTGGGCATCGAGGTAAGCATCAAGGGCGCAAGCTGGGATGACATCTATCCGCATGAATTTTCCGACACCATTTTGTGGGGCTGGGGATCAAATTCGGTGACGGAAGTGTACGAACTCAACTATTCCACGGGCTGGGGCAACTTTCCCAGTTATGAAAACGCTGCCATCGATGGCTATCTTGATGCGGCGCTGGCCACGCCCAACATTGAGGATTCCTATCCGCTGTGGCACAAGGCGCAGTGGGATGGCACGCAGGGTGTGGCACCCCAGGGTGCGGCAACGTGGGTGTGGTTGGCCAATGTTGATCACCTTTATTTCAAGCAGAAAAAACTGCACGTGGCAAACCAGAAGCCGCACCCGCACGGGCACGGCTGGTCGCTGGTGAACAACGTCGACCAGTGGAGTTGGCTCTAGGCAGATGCACGCCCACCCCGTCATAGCGTTTTTCGCCCGCAATGCCGCGAAGTTTGTTTTGCTCATGATTGCCGTGAGTATGCTCACGTTTTTCCTGGTAAGCGTGTCGCCCATCGATCCTGTGCAGGCAAACGTGGGGCAGGCGGCCTATATCAATATGGGCGAAGCCAAGCGCGCCCAGCTGGCCGATTACTGGGGCGCTTCCACGCCGCTGCTTGAGCGCTACGTCAACTGGGCGGGGGCGCTGTTGGGTGGCGATATGGGTATGTCGCTGCGCTACAATGCCCCGGTGGCCGATGTGATTGCTTCGCGCTTCTTCAATTCTGTGGCGCTTATGGCGCTGGCCTGGGTAATTAGCGGTGTGCTCGGCTTTGTTTTGGGCATTGTGGCCGGCGTGCAGCGCGGCAAGTGGCCCGATAAGCTGATCAAAGGATACTGTTTTGTGCTGGCCTCCACGCCGACCTTTTGGCTGGGGCTGGTTATGCTCATCGTATTTTCGGTGGGGCTGGGGTGGTTCCCCTTCGGCTTTTCTGTGCCCATCGGCGTGTCTGCGGCCGATGTGACCTTTGCCGATGCCCTGCACCACATCGTCTTGCCTGCGCTGACGCTTTCCGTCATTGGGGTGGCCAACATTGCTTTGCATACGCGGGAAAAGATGATCGACATTCTGGAAACAGATTATGTGCGTTTTGCCCGTTCACGTGGGGAAAGCCTGTGGGGTCTTGTGCGTCGCCACGGTCTGCGCAACTTGGCGCTGCCCGCCATCACGCTGCAGTTTGCTGCCATCTCTGAAATTTTTGGCGGCAGCGTCTTGGTTGAGCAGGTATTTTCCTACCCCGGCCTAGGTCAGGCCGCAGTGACGGCGGGTCTGGGCGGCGATGTGGCGCTGCTTGCGGGCATAGCCTTGGTGTCGGCGGCGCTGGTGTTTGGTGGCAACCTGGTGGCCAACGTGCTCTACGGCGTTATCGACCCGCGCATACGCAAGGGGCAGCGCCATGACTGATTATGCTGCAGGCGATGTGTTGCATGTGCCCCGGGTGGCGCGCGTGGCCAACCGCACGCGCACCGCGCTGCTGTTTGCTGCGGCGGTGGTGGCGCTTGTTGCCGTTGTTGTTGGGGGCTCGGCGGCAACGGGTGCGGCCATGCAAACGGATTTTGCGGCGAAGAATTTGGCACCCAGTTTCCAGCACCTTTTTGGCACGGATTGGATGGGGCGCGATATGTTTTTGCGCACGCTGGCGGGGCTTTCCACCAGTGTGCTTGTGGGTCTTTTGGCAGCCGGGGTGTCGTCGCTTATAGCGCTTGTGTTGGGAACGGCCGCCGCGCTGGGCGGCAAGCGGGTCGATGCCGCCATAACGTGGCTGATTGATTTGATGATGGGCGTGCCGCACATCGTGTTGCTCATACTCATATCGTTTGCGCTGGGCAAGGGCTTTTGGGGGGTCGTCATTGGCGTGGCCATCACGCATTGGCCCAGCCTTGCCCGCGTCGTGCGTGCCGAAATTTTGCAATGCAAGCAGGCAAACTTTATGGAAGTGGCGCGCAAGCTGGGGCAAAGCCCGGTGCGCATCGCCACACGCCACCTGCTGCCCTACGTGTTTCCGCAATTTTTGGTGGGGCTGATTTTGCTGTTTCCCCATGCTATTTTGCACGAAGCGGCCATCACCTTCCTCGGCTTCGGGTTGCCGCCCGAACTGCCCGCCATTGGTGTCATTTTAAGCGAATCGATGGGGTATCTTTCTGCGGGTATGTGGTGGTTGGCCGTGTTTCCCGGGCTGGCGCTTATTTTGGTTGTGCTGCTGTTTGATGTGGCCGGATCCAGCTTGCGCCGCCTTCTCGACCCGTTTAGCGCGCAGGAATAGGGGAAGGCATGGCTGCATTAAAACACCAGGTGGTTGCCCAAAACGCGGCTGCGACCAACGATGCACCAGAGGGCGCGGCTGCGGCCGTGCGCGCGCATGAGGCGCTGGCCCACGCCGCGGCGCAGCGCCATCACCACCACACGCACGCGCCGGCTTCCCGCCATGCACAGGGCCATCACCTGCTGCAAGTGGAAGATTTATGCGTGGCTTTCACGCTGTATGACCCCGATGATCCACACTTTTTCCGCGCGAAGAAGAAGCGGGTCCAGGTTATCGACGGGCTGAACATTTCGGTGCACACAGGCGAAATCGTGGCGGTCGTGGGGGCTTCGGGGTCGGGCAAGACGCTTTTGGCCGATGCCATTATGGGTTCGTTTGCCCCCAACGCCACGGTGTCGGGGCGCATTTGGTTTGATGGCCAGCTGCAAACGGCGCGCTCCCTTTCCCAGGTGCGCGGCCACGGCATTTCGCTGGTGCCGCAAAGCATCAACAACTTAGATCCCCTGATGAAGGTGGGTCGGCAGGTGCGCGGATGCGCGCCCAATCGCGACGCCGCACCCGAGCGCGCCCGCAAGCAGCGTGAACTGTTTGCGCGCTATGGCCTGGATGCTTCGGTCGAACAGTGCTATCCCTTCCAGCTTTCCGGCGGCATGGCGCGCCGCGTGCTGCTGATGTGCGCTCTTATGGATAACCCCCAGCTGATTATCGCCGACGAACCCACGCCGGGGCTCGATTTGGACAAGGCCCTGGTGGCGTTAAAAGATTTCCGCGATTTTGCCGATGCGGGCGGCGGCGTGCTGCTTATCACCCACGACATCGAACTGGCGCTGCGCATAGCCGATCGCGTGGCCGTATTTAAGGAAGGCACGGTTGTGGAAGAAACCGCCGTCGCAAACTTTGCCTCACCCGATTTGCTGGCCCATCCCTTCAGCCGCGCGCTGTGGCACGCCCTGCCCGACCACGATTTTGCCCCCGAGGCAAGCCCTGCGCCAACCACGCCGCCCCCCTGCCCCTGTGCCTGCGCCCAAAGGAGGCCAGCCATGCTAGAGGCGCGCGCCCTTAGCTTTGCCCACGCAGCGCGCAAGGCAAGC
>JAVWGW010000020.1:0-16602 GCA_036640375.1 Raoultibacter sp.
ACATACGAATTTATCGACAACAAAGCGATGGTCAACACGTCCGCCGCTCTGTCTCGCATCGAGGAGGAGCTCGCATAATGAAGGATCCTCGCGAAGTCATCATCCGCCCGAACAATTCTGAACCTACCTATGATTTGATCAACGAAGGCTGCTACACATTCGAGGTGGCGAAAGAATCGAACAAGATTGAAATCGCCCAGGCCATCGAAGCGATCTTCAACGTGAAGGTCGTCAAGGTGAATACCCTCAATGTCAAAGCCAAGCCAAAGCGCGTTCGCGTGCAGGCCGGCAAGACACGCACCTGGAAAAAGGCCATGGTTACCCTGGCTAAAGGCGAAAGCATCGAGCTGTTCGCTTCCAACTAAGCGTGATTTTTGCTCTTTGAAAAGCGTCCCGATTCCGGGGCGCTTTTTTGCGCCATAATGGGGTCACACAAGAACAACTACGAAGAGGTGCACATGGATTCCCAGCGATTGCTTGCTACATTTTTCGATTTGGTCACAATCGACAGCCCCTCGCGCTTTGAAGCGGATGTCGCTGCCTATTGTCAGCGCGCTTTAACCAATCTGGGTGCGCAGGTTTATTTCGATCAATCAGCGGCGCAAACGGGCTCGAATACCGGCAACTGTATCGCGCATTTTCCTGGTACGGTGGCGGGGCATATCGCCTTTTCGGCGCATATGGATTGCGTTGATCCCTGCTGCGGCGTTAAGCCCGTTGTGGAACAAGGGCTTATTCGTTCTGCGGGCGCTACCGTTTTGGGTGCCGACGATAAAGCGGGCCTTGCCGCCCTGTTCGAGGCGCTGCAGTGTGTGTTGGCTACAGATACTCCGCGCCCCGATATCACCGTGGTGTTAACCACCTGCGAAGAATTGAGCCTGGTGGGGTCTTCTGCGCTGTCCGCGGATCTTTTTTCTGGCGAAGTGCCCTGCTTTGTGCTTGACGCGGATGGTGCCCCGGGCACCATCATTGTGGGCGCTCCTTATCACCACACGCTTAACGCTCGGTTTACCGGAAAGGCTGCGCATGCAGGTGTTGTGCCCGAACAGGGAATTTCCGCACTACAGATGGCCGCTGCAGCCATCTGTGCCATGCATTTGGGACGCATTGACGAATGCACGACGGCAAATATTGGCGTGATTGAAGGCGGTCGCGAAGTCAATATCATTCCCGAGCGCTGCGCCTTGGCGGGGGAGTGCCGCTCGCTTTACGAGCAGCGCGCCCTAGCACAGCGCGATGCGATGACTGCGGCGCTGCGCCAGGCAGCCGATGATTTTGGCGGCACGGTCGAAGTATCGTGGCACCTGGATTATCCCGGCATCCTTTTGGATGAAACTGACCCCTTGGTGGTAAAGCTGATCCAGGCGGCACAAGCTGCCGGCCTCACGCCGCACTGCGCCGTTTCCGGCGGCGGATCAGACGCCAACGTGCTGGGCACAAAAGGCGCAAAAGCCATAACCTTGGGCATTGGCATGACCGCCTTTCACTCCTGCGAAGAATACATAAGCATAGCCGACCTCGAAGGCTCTGCCCGCTTCATAGAATCCATCATCAAAACCATGGCCAAATAGCCCCCGCCCATCGCAAGCAAACCAAGCCATTTGGTCATCTTGGGCGACAGCCAAGCAGCAGCTTTTAGCGGGTGTGGGCGGGTTTCTTTCCCCAGTAAAACTGCATGAAGTGTTTTTTGCGGTTTGTGTGCGCTTCGGATGCGGGTAGCTGTGCCAGGCGGAAGGCTTCGCGGGCGATGTCGGGGGCGGCGTTGGGGCGGCGGACGATGTTGCTGTTGACCAGCAGGGCTTCCATACTTTCGGGATTGTCCGAAAAGTGGCGCAGCGCATCAAGCAGTTCGCGCGCGGTGGTCACGTGCATGGCGGCGCCCAGCGATGTCAGCATGAGCACGTTGGCTTTTTCCTGGCCATAGGCCTGACCCATCAAAATCATAGGCGTTTGCGAACAGAGGCATTCCGTAACCGTCAGACCCCCCGATTTGCAAATGGCCAGGTCGCTGGCGGCCATGAGGGCGGCCATTTCATGCACATAATCAAGCACGCTTACGTTGCTTACGCCCAAATCTTCAATCGACCGGCGCAGGTGAGCTGCATATTCGGGGTCGTTGCCCGCAATAATTACCAGATGCATGTCGGTGAAGCGATGCATGAAGGGCAGCAACTGGTCAATCGCATTGCGAAAATGAATGTAGGGGCGCGGCAGATATGCCCCCGCCAAGGCGAGCACCACTTTTTTGTCCTGCGGCAGCCCCAGCGTTTCACGCACGTCGGCGCGGTTGTAGGTTTGCCGAAAATCTTTGCGGGTGGGAATGCCCGTCAGCACGATAGTGGGTTCGGGTATAAGGCGCGGTCGCAGCGTTTCTGCCATGGCTTCGGTTGCCACACAAAAGGCATCGGTCTGCTTATGTGGCCACATGCCTTCGGTTTCGTAATCGGTGGGCACGCTTAAAATGGGGTAGTTTTGCCCGGTCAACATGCGCGCGCCCGCCGCAACGTTGGCGGCAACGATGTGGGTGCACACGATGGCTATCGGTTGTTTTTCGCGCACGTAATCGGTGAATTGGGGGTACATGATGCGCGACCAACAGGTGCCGCCACCCCACAAAAAGCGCCCCGTAAGCGTAAATCGCCAGGTCAAATCATAAATGGGGCGCGTGAACCCGGTGAACATAGAAGCGGTTTTGTCGCCATCGAAAACGACGCGCCCAAAATCGAGCACATCGAGCACTTCCACATCCAAATCGGTGGGCACCGCAAATCCTGCTTCGCCATCGCTTAAGGCGGCATCGCGCAACTCCTCAAAGGCTTGGCCGATGGCGATTGCGGCGCTGCGATGGCCCGAGCCAACCGAAGCGTGCATCACGATAACGCAGGGCCGCGCGGGCGCTTCCTGAAAGGCGGTGTTCTCTTCTGTGGCGGGTTCGTTGGCAGGCTCGGCTTCCAAAACGAAGTCTTCCGCACACGGAGTAAGGGTGTCTGTGGGTTTTTCCATGGGGGTATCATAGCGCAAGTGCGTGGTAGAATAGGTAAAAGATGTTTCTCTGTTACAAAGCCGACATGCGCCGAAGAAGCGAAGCGTGCCAGGCCAGCGAAGTTTTACGGGGCACCGCATTTTCGCAGTGAGGAAGGAGTCATCGTGGCATTCGTGGAATTTCATGATGTGCGCAAGGTCTATACGATGGGCGAAGTTGAGGTTGCGGCCGTCGATAGCATGACCTTTGCAATTGAGCGCGGCGAATTTGTCGTAATCGTTGGGCCTTCGGGTGCGGGCAAAACCACGGTGCTCAATATGCTGGGGGGCATGGATTCGTGTTCGTCGGGCACCATCACCCTTGATGGCCGGCAGGTCAGCTCGTTTTCGGCCAAAGAACTCACGCTGTATCGTCGCTACGATATCGGCTTCGTTTTCCAGTTTTATAACCTGGTGCAAAACCTTACCGCGCTTGAAAACGTGGAACTCGCTTCCCAAATTTGCACCGATCCCCTGGATGCGGCGGCCGTATTGGGGCAGGTGGGACTGGGGCATCGCTTGGACAATTTCCCGGCACAACTTTCGGGCGGCGAACAGCAGCGCGTGGCGATAGCGCGTGCGCTGGCAAAAAATCCCAAGCTGCTCTTGTGCGACGAACCCACCGGCGCGCTGGATTATCACACGGGCAAGGCCATCTTGAAGCTGTTGCAAGATACCTGTCGCGAAACGGGGCGCACGGTGGTGCTGATTACGCACAACCTGGCATTTACCGCCATCGCCGACCGCGTTATACACATCCACGAAGGCCGGGTTTCGGCCACAGAAATAAATGAACATCCGGTATCTGCGCAGACGCTTGAGTGGTAACAAGACGAAATCGGGCAAGGGTGAAAAGGACATTTAACAAAGAAATCGTGCGATCCATTACCCACTCATGGGGGCGCTTTTTAGCGATTGCCGCCATCGTGGCTCTGGGCACCGGCTTCTACGCCGGCCTGCGCATGACGGCACCCGATATGCGCCTTGCCGCCGATGCTTTCTATGATGGTACGGCTTTTTCCGATATTCGCGTGCTTTCAACCTTGGGGCTAAGCGATGCCGACATAAAGATGCTGCGGGAAACCGAAGGCGTCCAAGCGGTTATGCCGGCCTACGAAACCGATGTTATGGCCACCATAAATGGCGAACAGTACGCCGTGCGCGTGCATTCGCTTGATGCGGAATCTGCCCAGGCCAGCGACACGAGCGATGGGGTGCATGCCACATCCGACAACCCTGATTACCTCAATCGGCCTATTTTGGTTGAAGGTGTTTGGCCCACCAAGCCGGGGGAGTGCGTGCTTTCTGCCGATCGCGTTATGAATTCACCCACCGCCTTAGGCGACAAGGTTTTTATCACCGAAGGCACGCAAGAGGTCGACGACGTGCTGGCTACGCGCAGCTATACGGTGGTGGGCTACGTGCATTCGCCCTACTATGCTTCGTCGGCCAATATGGGTTCGACCACCTTGGGAAGCGGCGTATTGCAGCAGTTTATGTATGTGCCGCAAGGCGATTTCTCAAAGGATTTGCCCTATTCAGAGGCGTTTGTAACCGTGGTTGGCGCGGCGGATGCCTTTGCGTCAAGTGCGGCCTACGATGAAACGGTGGCGCAGGTGCAGCAGCGCATTGAAGCTCAAGCGCCCGCGCGGGAAGCGGCACGCCTCGCCGAAGTGAAGCAGAAGGCACAAGACGAACTGGATAAGAATCGCGCCACGTTTAACCAGGAAAAAGCCGATGCCACAGCCAAGCTTGCCGATGCGAAAGCAAAGCTTGACGAAGCGGCGGCCACTATCGCTTCAAGCGAAGCAGATCTTGCTACGGGTCAAAGCGGCTACGACAGCGGATCGGCGCAGCTGGCCGATCAGCGCGCTTCGGCAAAAACGCAGCTTGCCGATGCTTACAAGCTGCTGGCAGAAAAGCAAACGCAGCTTGACGGCGCGGATGCCCAGCTGGCGGCGGGCGCGTCGCAGCTGCAGGCCGGCTGGGATCAGTGGAATGCAGGAAACGCCCAGCTGCAGGCGGGGTACGCTCAACTTGCGCTTATGGACCCCGCATCACCCGAATACGCCGCTCTCAAGGCGCAGCTCGATGCCACACAAGCCGCGCTTGCCGCTTCGCGCCAGCAACTCGAGGGGCAACAGGCAGCCTTCGATGCGCAAAAGGCGCAGCTGGCCGATGCTCATGCCCAGCTTTCCGCCGGTTGGACGCAGTACGATGCGCAAAAACAGCGCGCGGATAGCTCGCTTTCCGGGGCGCAGGAAACCTTGGCTGCGGCCGCCGCGCAGCTGGAAACCGGCCGCAGCCAGCTTGCAACTGGCAAGCAGGATTACGCCTCTGGCCTGGCCGAATATGAGCGCAACAAAGCCGAAGCCGAAAAGAAATTTGCCGATGCCGAAGCCGAGCTTGCCACAGCGCAGCACAAGATTGACGACATAGAAACACCTTCGTGGTACGTGATGGATCGCACGAAAAACTACGGTGCCGAAAGTTTTGAGGCGGATGCCGGGCGCGTCGACAGCATCGCCCAGGTGTTCCCACTTATATTCTTCCTGGTGGCAGCCCTGGTTTCCCTTACTACTATGACGCGCATGGTGGAAGAAGAGCGCGCGCTTATCGGCACCTACAAAGCGCTTGGCTACAGCCGTGCGCGCATCACGTCAAAATACCTTATCTATGCGGCCCTGGCGTCCGTCATCGGCAGCGCTGTGGGCATCATCCTCTTTTCCCAGGTGTTGCCTGCTGTGATATTTCAGGCCTACATTATCATCTATGCGATACCGGCAGGCCCGCATCCCATCGATCCCGCTTTGGCCGGCTTGGCTTTCGGGCTGGGTGTGGGTATCACGCTTATCGCCACCTGGGCTGCGGCGGGCACCACGCTGCGTGAACAGCCGGCAGCGCTCATGTTGCCGCGCGCACCCAAGGCGGGCAAGCGCATCTTGCTCGAACGCATCCGCCCTTTGTGGCGCCACACCTCGTTTTCATGGAAGGTCACCTTCCGCAACCTTTTCCGCTATAAAAAGCGCCTTATTATGACGGTCATTGGCATCGCGGGCTGCACGGCGCTGCTGTTAACGGGGCTGGGGCTGCACGACGCCATCAACGACATCATTGTCAAACAGTACGGCCAAATCACAAAGTACAACGTGACCATCAGCCTGCGCGACAACATTTCGCAGGAATCAGCCGATCGCGTTGATGCCCTGGTCGATGATAAAGAACTGGTGTCATCCTATACGCGCGCCACGCGGGAAAGCATGTTGGCGCAAACGCCCGATCACAAAGATGTGGGCTTGCAGGTGGTCGCCCCGCAAGACGGCGGGTCGCTCAGCGAATTTATTACGATGAACAACCGCATAAGCGGCCAGGCGCTTTCTGTGGAAGGCGATGGCGTCATCATGACCGAAAAGCTCGCAACGCGCCTGGGCGTTTCGGCCGGGGATACGTTTACGCTGTTTGGGCAAGATGAAATCGGCAACGCGACAGGGAAGGGCGCCACCTTCACCGTAACGGGCATTGCCGAAAACTATATCAGCAACTATGTGTATATGATGCCGCAGCACTATCAAGCGGTTACGGGGCAGCCTTTAAGCGACGAAGTGATTTTCGCCATCTGTTCGACCGATGTTGAAAAACGCGCCGAGCTCAGCGAAGATTTGCGCGCCATCGAAGGCGTGAAAACGGTTGCCTATAACGATGAAACCATCGAGTCGTATCAAAAGATGCTTTCCAGTGTGAACATGATCGTGGTCGTGTTGGTGGTGGCCGCCGCAGCCCTTGCTTTCATCGTGCTGTATAACTTGACGAACATCAACATAAACGAACGTCAGCGCGAAATCGCCACCATCAAGGTGCTCGGCTTCACGCCCCATGAAGTCAACGCCTACATCTATCGCGAAACCATCCTGCTCACCCTTATAGGCTGCGCGGTGGGGCTGGTGCTGGGCATATTTATGGAAGGCTTCGTGGTCATCACCGCCGAAGTGGATCAAGTCATGTTTGGCCGCTCCATCCACGTGCTCAGCTTCGTGGGTGCCTTCGTGCTCACGCTGGTATTTTCCGTGTTAGTCACCTTTTTTATGCGTCACAAACTGGCCAAGATTGACATGGTGGAAAGCCTGAAGGCCAACGAGTGACCGGATCGCAACACCTCTTTTTTGTGTGCACCTCGTGTGCGTGGGGCGGGAAATAAATAATTCTTGCGCTGGAAGGCATCTCTCTTTATAATTTTCGGTTGCGTCTGATGTTGTATGGATACACCCGGGCGCGTGGAACCTCGGAGTCGTAAATGCCCACTCTCCCAAAGTGCATTAAGCGGCGATCGAGACCACACATAGGCAAAGGACTTTTTAAGCGGGTCGCACAAAACGAAGCGACACGCGCGAAAAGACCGGAGAAAGGAAAGAAATGGGAGTAAAACAGTACAAGCCGACAAGCCCTGGCAGGCGCTTTCAAACGGTTTCGGATTTTGCCGAAATCACGCGCTCCACGCCGGAAAAGTCGCTGTTGGCGCCGTTGCCGCAAAAGGCCGGTCGCAACAACAATGGTCGCATCACCACTCGTCACCAAGGTGGCGGCAACAAGCGTCGTTATCGCATTATCGATTTCAAGCGCAACAAAGATGGCATTCCTGCCAAGGTTGCCACGATCGAATACGATCCGAACCGCTCTTCTCGCATCGCGCTTTTGCACTATGCCGATGGCGAAAAGCGCTACATTCTGCATCCTAAGGGCCTCAAGGTAGGCGACGTGGTCATGAGCGGCAAAGAAGCCGATATCAAGCCTGGCAACACGCTACCCCTTTCCGCCATTCCTGTTGGTACGCTTGTCCATGCCGTCGAGTTGCAGCCCGGTCGCGGCGCTGCTATCGCTCGTTCTGCCGGCACAAGCATCCAGCTTATGGGCAAGGAAGGCGATTACGCCATCCTGCGCATGCCTTCTTCCGAAATGCGTCGCGTGCTGGTCACCTGCCGCGCAACCATCGGTGAAGTCGGCAATTCCGAACACGGCAACATCAAGGTCGGCAAAGCTGGTCGCAACCGTTGGAAGGGCATTCGCCCCTCCGTTCGCGGTACGGTCATGAACCCGGTCGATCACCCGCACGGCGGTGGCGAAGGCAGAAACAAATCTGCTGGCCGTCATCCTGTTACCCCGTGGGGCGTTCCCACAAAGGGTCATCGTACCCGCAACAAGAAGAAGGCTTCAAGCCGCTTGATTATCCGCCGTCGCAAGAAGTAGCGCAGAAGCGTTAAGGAGTAGAAGTGAGTAGAAGTTTAAAAAAGGGTCCTTTCGTTGAACCGCGTCTTCTCGATCGTATCGAAAAGATGAATGCGGCTGGCGAAAAGAACGTCATCAAGACCTGGTCGCGCGCAAGCACCATCTTCCCGGAAATGGTGGGTCACACCATCGCCGTGCATGATGGCCGCAAGCATGTGCCGGTATATGTAACCGAATCAATGGTTGGTCACAAGCTGGGGGAATTTGCGCCTTCGCGTACGTTCCGCGGGCACACGGCCACCGGTAAGAAATAGGGGGTTGACACATGGAAGCTAAGGCATCTGCACGTTATGTGCGCGTTTCGCCCCGTAAGGCACGCATTGTCATCGATTTAATTCGCGGCAAGTCCGTCACCCGGGCACGCGAAATCCTGCAATTCTGCGATCGCGATGTCGCTGAAGTGGTTCTGAAAACCTTGAATTCCGCTGTTGCCAATGCAGAAAGCCTGCATCACATCAGCCCGGAAGCACTCATGGTCAAGGCCACCTACGCCGACGAAGGTCCGACCATGAAGCGCATTCGTCCTCGCGCCAAGGGTTCGGCATCCCCGATCCGCAAGCGTTCTTGTCATATCAACGTTATCGTCGCAACACGAGAGGAGGCATAGTAACTCATGGGTCAGAAAGTAAATCCTACCGGATTCCGTCTCGGCATCACCGAAGATTGGCGTAGTCGTTGGTACGCCGACAAAGACTATGCGAAGCACCTTGAGAACGACCTGGCTATCCGCAAGTTTTTGAAGACCTATCTTGTTCGTGCCGCCGTCTCCAAAGTGGAAATCGAGCGTGCGGGCGATAAGGTCAAAGTTATCATCACCACCGCGCGTCCTGGCGTTGTCATCGGCAAAAAGGGTACGGAAATCGACACGCTGCGCAAGAAGCTTTCCGAAGTTGCCAATGGCGTTGTGTCCGTTGAAGTGATCGAAGTGAAGCGCCCTGAACTCGACGCCAACCTGATCGCACAAAGCGTTGCAGAACAGCTGGAAGGCCGCGTTGCTTTCCGTCGCGCCATGCGCAAGGCCGTTCAGTCCGCACGCAAAAGTGGTGCCCAGGGTATTCGTATCCAGTGCGCCGGCCGTTTGGGTGGCGCTGAAATGAGCCGCCGCGAATGGTATCGCGAAGGTCGTGTGCCGCTGCACACCCTGCGCGCCAAGATCGATTACGGCTTCTGCACCGCCGCCACCACGATGGGTTCCATCGGTGTGCAGGTGTGGGTGTATCACGGTGAAGTGCTCCCTGGCCAGAAGGCTCCCGAGCCCGCGCTGGAAGGCAACTCTCGCCCCAGCCGTCCTCGCCGCAACGACCGCAATGAGAGGGGGGCAAAGTAAATGTTAAGTCCTAAGCGCGTTAAGCATCGTAAGGTGCAGCGTGGTTCTATGAAGGGCTCCGCTAAAGGTGGTACTCGTTTGAACCACGGCACGTATGGCATCCAAGCTTTGCAGCCTGCGTGGATTACCAATCGTCAAATTGAAGCTGCCCGTATCGCCATGACCCGTTTCATGAAGCGTGACGGTAAAGTTTGGATTACGATTTTCCCCGACAAGCCCATTACCCAGAAACCTGCCGAAACGCGCATGGGTTCTGGTAAAGGTAACCCTGAATCCTGGGTCGCCGTGGTCAAGCCCGGTCGCATCATGTTCGAGATCGACGGTGTTGATGAGGCAACGGCAAAGGAAGCTTTGCGTTTGGCCGTCAACAAATTGCCCATCAAGTGCAAGATTGTTTCTCGCGAAACGGAAGGGCAGGAATAAATGAAGGCAGCAGAAATTCGCGAACTTTCGGCTGATGATTTGCAGTCGAAATTGAAAGAAGCCCGCGCAGAGCTTTTCAACCTGCGTTTTCAGATGGCTACGAGCCAGTTGGATAACACCGCTCGTGTCAATCAAGTTAAAAAAGACATCGCACGCGTCCAAACCGAGATGCGCGCCCGTGAACTGAGCGCCCAGTAGCTCGCGAACTGTTAGGAAGGTTGAGAATAAATGAGTGAGACCCGTAATTCTCGCAAGGTTCGCCAAGGCGTCGTGGTAAGCGCGGCTGGCGATAAGACCTGCGTAGTACAGATTAAAGAACGTAAGCCGCACCCCGTGTACGGCAAAATGATGACGAACACCGAAAAACTCCATGCCCACGACGAGAACAATGAAGCCGGCGTCGGTGACACCGTACGCATCATGGAAACCCGTCCGCTTTCAAAAATGAAGCGCTGGCGTCTTGTTGAAATCATCGAAAAGGCCAAATAGTTTGCCTCAGGCAATCTATTCTGAAGAGTAAAGAGAGGTTCAAGCAATGATTCAGATGCAATCCCAGCTCGCAGTGGCCGACAACTCCGGCGCTCGCAAGGTGCAGTGCATCAAGGTCCTCGGCGGCTCTAAGCGCCGTTATGCGGGCCTCGGTGATGTCATCATCTGCAGCGTAAAAGAAGCGGCTCCCAATGGCAACGTCAAAAAGGGCGAAGTCGTGCGCTGTGTGGTCGTGCGCGTGAAAAAGGAAGTCCGCCGCAACGATGGCAGCTACATCAAGTTCGACCAGAACGCTTGCGTACTGATCGACAACGCGGGCGCTCCCCGCGGCACCCGTATCTTCGGGCCTGTCGCGCGCGAACTGCGTGACAAGAAATATATGAAGATCGTGTCTTTGGCACCGGAAACTCTGTAGGGGGTGTAACAGATGGCAAAGATGAATGTTAAAACCGGCGATAAGGTCAAAGTTCTCACCGGTAAGGATAAAGGTAAGGAATCCGTTGTTCTGCGTGCTCTTCCCGAACAACAGCGCCTTATCGTTGAAAAGGTGAACGTCGCTAAAAAGGCGCTTCGCCCCACCCAGCAAAACCCGCAAGGCGGCATCACCAGCATCGAGGCTCCCATCCATGTTTCCAACGTGGCTTTGATTTGCCCCAGCTGCAAAAAGGCAACCCGCATCAGCATCACGCGCGAAAGCGGCAAAAAGGTTCGCGTTTGCAAAAAGTGCGGCAAGTCGATCGACTAAATGCACAAACAGGGTGCCACCGCGTACCTTGGCTTGTACGAAAGTAAGTAAGTAGCAACATGACCCCCGCACATAAAGCGGGGGACGCAGGGTCAGAAATCCTGTGTTTAATTCATCGAAGAAAGGAAACACGTTTTATGACCATTCCTCGCTTGAAGGAAAAGTACGTAACAGAAATTGTTCCGGCACTTAAAAAGGATCTTGAACTTTCCAACATCAACAAGGTTCCCCGCTTAGAAAAGATCGTAGTGAACATGGGTGTGGGTGGAGCCGCTTCCGACGCGAAGCTTCTCGACGCAGCCATCAAAGATCTGCGCATCATCACCGGTCAGCAACCTGCCACCACGCGTGCAAAGAAATCCATCGCTGGATTCCACATCCGTGAAGGCCAGGCCATCGGCTGCAAGGTCACCCTGCGTGGCGACCGCATGTGGGAATTCCTCGACCGCTTGCTGGCAACAGCTCTGCCGCGCGTGCGCGACTTCCGCGGCATCCCGGTAACCAGCTTCGACGGCCGTGGTAACTATACACTCGGCATCACCGAGCAGTTGATTTTTTCGGAAATCGAGTACGACAAGGTCGATCGCACCCGCGGTATGGATATCACCTTCGTAACCACTGCTGACAACAACGAGGAAGCCAAAGCTCTGCTTGACGCACTGGGCTTCCCGTTCAAAAATTAAGCAACTCCACTCGCTACGAGTGAGTTATAAGAAAGAAGGATTTGAATGGCTAAAAAGTCGATGATCGCCAAAGCTAAGCGCGAACCCAAGTTTTCCACGCGCCAACACAGTCGTTGCACGCGATGCGGACGCCCCCATGCGTTCTATCGCAAGTTTGGATTGTGCCGCATCTGTCTTCGCGAACTGGCAAACAAAGGCGAACTTCCCGGCGTGACCAAGTCTTCCTGGTAAGCCGACCCGGAATCTGTTTGATCACGTTGGTGTGTCGGAGGTCAAGGCGCTTACGCTAAGGGCGTAGGGCGAACCGGTTTTCGGCTCATCACGAACCAAAGGAGAAACAATGAGCATGAACGACCCCATTGCAGATATGCTTACGCGTGTGCGTAACGCTAACTCTGCAGGCAAAGCGACGGTTTCCATGCCGTCGAGCAAGAAACTTGTTGAAATCGCCCGCATCATGTTGCAAGAGGGCTATATCACAAGCTATGAAATTGTTGCATCTGATCCGCGCGACACGCTTGAAATCGTTTTGAAGTACGGCGAGAAAAAAGACCGTACCATCCGCGGTATCAAGCGCATCTCTAAGCCTGGTTTGCGTATCTATGCCGGCAAAGACGAACTTCCCCGCGTTTTGGGTGGTTTGGGCACGGCAGTCGTCTCTACAAGCCGCGGCGTTATGACCGACCGCGATGCTCGCAAAGCGGGCGTCGGTGGCGAAGTCATCGCCTACATTTGGTAGGAAAGGAAGGGATTTAATATGTCACGTATTGGCAAACAGCCCATCGCCGTTCCTGCTGGTGTCGACGTTAAAATCGATGGCAATACCGTTACCGTCAAGGGTGCTAAGGGCGAATTGACCCGCAGCTTTCCCGCGATGATGACGATCAAGCATGAAGGCGACGAAATTATCGTTGAGCGTCCGGATGACAGCAGTGAAGCCAAAAGCTTCCATGGCCTCACCCGTACCTTGATAAGCAACATGGTTGAAGGCGTGTCCGCTGGCTTCATGAAAAAGCTCCAGCTGGTCGGCGTCGGCTACCGTGCTGCGCTTAATGGCAAGACCCTCGATTTGCAGCTAGGCTTTTCTCACCCTGTTTCGGTGGAGCCTTCTGATTCCATCTCGTTTGAAGTGCCGACTCAGACCGAAATCATTGTGCACGGCATAAGCAAAGAAGAAGTCGGTCAAGTAGCCGCCAATATTCGCAAGTGGCGCAAGCCTGAACCCTACAAGGGTAAAGGTATTCGCTATGAAGGCGAAGTTGTACGTCGCAAGCTGGGCAAGGCTGCGAAGTCCGAATAGGCGCAAATCTTGAGAGACGGAAGGGATTAAAGATGAAGAAACTTCAAGCAAAACAAGCAGGCTTGCGCCGTCGTCACACGCGTGTTCGCGGTAAGATTTCCGGAACGCAGGCTCGTCCGCGTCTGTGCGTAACCCGCTCAAACGCCAATATGTATGTTCAGCTTATCGATGATGTCGCCGGCAAAACGCTGTGCGCTGTTTCCACGCTGGCTCCTGAATTTAAGGCTGCCAAAAAAAACGGTGCAACGGTTGAAGGCGCTACGGTCTTAGGCGAACTGATTGGCGCTAAGGCGAAGGAATCCGGAGTCACGGAAGTCGTATTCGACCGTGGCGGTAACCTGTATCATGGGCGTATCAAGGCTGTTGCCGACGCCGCCCGTGGCGCAGGCCTGAAATTTTAGGAAGGGTTGAATTTATGGCTCGCAAACAAGAAAACCAGGCAGCTGTTCCTGAAATTCAGGAACGTGTGGTCTACATCAACCGTGTTTCCAAGGTTGTTAAGGGCGGTCGTCGTTTCGCTCTGACCGCTTTGGTTGTGGTCGGCGACGGCAAAGGCCGCGTCGGCGTGGGCATGGGCAAATCGCAAGAAGTGCCTATCGCCATCAAAAAGGGTATCGAAGATGCCAAGAAGAACATGTTCAGCGTTTCTTTGACCAAGGAAAACACCTTGCCGCATGAAATCATGGGCGTCTATGGTGCAGGCCGCGTCATGCTGAAACCGGCTACCCCTGGTACGGGCGTTATCGCCGGCGGCCCGGTTCGTGCCGTCATGGAGCTTGCTGGCGTCACCGACGTTTTGACGAAATCTCTTGGCACCGATAATGCCATGAACATCGTCAAGGCTGCTGCCGAGGGTCTGCGCAATCTGCAAAGCCCCGAACAAGTCTCCGCTCGTCGTGGCCTCTCGGTCTGTGAGATCTACGGTTGGAAGGAAAAGAAATAATGGCTGAAGCTAAAAAAACTCTGCGCGTCACTCAGGTGAAAAGCGCCATCGCGTGCCCCGGGGATCAAGGTGCAACACTTAAGGCCTTGGGTCTGGGAAAGATTAACCGCACGGTTGAACAGGTGGACAACCCCTGTGTCCGTGGCATGATCTTCAAGGTCAAGCATCTGGTAGTGGTTGAAGAAACCAAATAACAGTTTGAATTTTCAAGGCGGCCACAGATGCCGCCTTGATCCATACAGAAGTTAGCTGGCGGCGAGCTGCCAGCACCGGGAAGCAAACGTTTCCCGCAGTCGTGCGAAAAGGAGAATTACCCATGGAATTGAAAGATCTTACCCCTGCAGCAGGTTCAACGAAGGCTCGTAAGCGCGTTGGCCGCGGTCCTGCTTCCGGCACCGGCAAAACGTCCGGTCGTGGCTATAACGGCCAAAAATCTCGCGCTGGTGGCGCGAAGGGCAACGGCTTCGAAGGTGGCCAGACTCCTCTGGCGCGTCGTCTGCCGAAGCTGCCCGGCTTCCGCAATATCAATCACGTTGAATATGTCCCCGTCAATGTGGGTCGTCTTGAAATCAGCTATGCCGCAGGCGAAGTTGTCGATGGAAAAACGCTGAAGGCCAAGGGTCTTATCAAGCATGAAGACGCTTTGGTTAAAGTGTTGGGCGACGGCGAACTGACGAAGGCTCTCACCATTAAAGTCGACAAAATATCCGCTTCTGCTCAGGCGAAAATCGAAGCAGCCGGAGGGAAGGTCGAAACGCCTTGCTAAGGTCAATCATTGATGCATTTAAAGTTCCGGAGCTGCGTAACAAAATTTTGTTTACGCTTGCCATCCTGGCGCTTTATCGCCTCGGTGCTTATATTCCGGTTCCTGGTATTCCTTTCAGGGAATTCGCTAGTTCGTTTTCTGATTCCGGCGTATCGATGACGATGCTCGATCTGTTTACGGGCGGCGCTCTTTCTAACTTCTCCGTATTCTCGCTGGGCATTATGCCCTACATTACTGCATCTATTATCATGCAGTTGATGCAGGGCGTCATCCCGGCCGTTGGGCGTTGGGCGAAGGAAGGCGATGCGGGTCGTAAGAAGATCACGCAGGTCACACGTTATTTAACGCTGGGTCTTGGTCTGATCAACGCGGTGGGGTATCTGTTCTTGTTCAAATCTGCGCAGTATGGCGTGGTTTTCAGCACGGCAATCCCCGAAGTGGTGACCGATGTTTTGGTGGTATTCACGCTGGTTGCAGGTACGGCATTCATCATGTGGATGGGCGAACTGATTACGCAGCGCGGTATTGGCAATGGCATGTCGCTTATCATCTTCGTGTCTATCGTCAGCCGTGTTCCCTCAGCCATCTTCTCGTCGATTAACCTGCAGTCCGATATGGGTATGGGCATTGCTGTCACCTTGTTAATCATTGCGGTTGTGGTTATCTGCATCCCGCTGATCATTTTCGTGGAACGTGCGCAGCGCCGCATTCCCGTTAGCTACGCCAAGCGCGTACAGGGTCGCAAGATGATGGGTGGCCAGTCCACGTATATCCCCTTGAAGGTGAACGCGGCCGGCGTTATTCCGATCATCTTTGCAAGCTGTATTATCTACTTCCCGGCGCAGATTGCTGCCTTGTTCAACATTGAATGGTTGACCAATGCCGCCAATGCGATTTCTTCGGGGTGGGTCAATTGGCTGCTAACTTTGGTTTTGATTGTTTTCTTCGCCTACTTTTACACTTCCATGGTGTTTAATCCGCAAGAAACGGCCGATAACCTGCGCAAGCAAGGTGGGTTTGTGCCCGGCGTGCGCCCCGGTTCCGCCACGGTGACCTACATCAAAAATGTACTTAACCGCGTAACGCTGCCCGGCGCCATCTTTATCGCCCTGATCGCTGTTGTTCCTTCGATCGTGTTCTACTTCACGAACAATCAGCTTATTCAGGCCTTTGGTGGCACTTCAATTCTGATCATGATTGGTGTTGCACTTGATACCATGAGTAAGGTTGAGTCGCAGCTTAAAATGCATAACTACGACGGATTTTTTAAATAAATACTAACTGCAAGCGGCATCTTGCGGTTCAAAGAAAGCTTCCCCTCGTTTACGTACGTGAGTACGCGCACTTCGGGGAAGCTTTCTTTTCCCCGCAATCTGCTCGCTTGCAGCGTATTTCTTTTAAAAAATCCTTCAACCTGAAAGCCGCTTGCCATTCAAAGACGGTCTTTCCTCGGTTGCGTACGTAGGTACGCGCCCTTCGGGAAGGCCGTCTTTTCATGTCGATCTGCTCGTTCTCGGCGGGTTGGTTTGAAGAATCCGGGCGACCGGTAACAACAACCAACCACCAACCACCAACAACCAACCACCAACAACCAACCACCAACAACCAACCACCAACAACCAACC
>JAVWGW010000021.1:0-16520 GCA_036640375.1 Raoultibacter sp.
CGTATTGCGCCCGCTTATTGGGATCGCTTAACACATCGTAGGCTTCGTTTAATTCCTTGAACTTATCTTCGGCATCTTCTGCCTTATTAACATCGGGATGCAGTTCGCGTGCCTTCTTGCGAAATGCTTTTTTTATTTCGTCTTCTGTCGCACCCTTTGCAATGCCGAGCACGTCGTAGAGATCGTTTGCCATAAGTAGTGTTGCCTTCCTGATTTCGTTCTATAAATCGCGCAGAGCGCACTTTGCCGCGCGCACCGCCTGTATAACCTGGGAATAATTCATGCGCGTGGGTCCGATAACGGCAACAACGCCCGCGCCGGCACCCTGGCCAAACTGGCTTGCCACCACCGAAACACCGGAAAGTTCGGCCGCCGCATTTTCGTGGCCAATCTTTACCATGGTTTGTTCGTTGAAGTGGGCATCGTCAAACACCTGCAACAATACAGTATCATCTTCCAGCATTTGTAGCACGGGCAAAAACGCTTGCGCCTGGCTAAATTCGGGCATTTTAAGCAGCGAAGACATGCCTAAGCTGTGCGCCCGACCCGTTTCGTTTTCCTGCAAACAGGCAAACAATTCGCCCAGCAAAATCTGCGCAAGAGGATCGGTGAGGGCGGCGGCAGTTTCAACATCCATGCCCCCTTTTATATCGGCAAGCGATTTGCCTGCAAACACTTCGTTTAAGAGCTTTTGTGTTTGGGCCAGGTCGTCGCAATCGATGGGGGTGGAAAAATCGATGGGGCGATTGAGCACGCGCCCATCTTCGGTGACGATAACCAAAAGCACGCGATAGGGCGTCAGCGAAACAAGAGAAAGCTGCTTTATGTGCAGCGATACCGTTGATGGAGGCAACACGATGGAAAGGCAATCCGTCAGCTTTGTTAAGGCGGCCGACGTTTGTTCCATCAAATCGTCGAGTTCAGTTGCGTTGTTTTGCAGTTCGCTTATGGCCTCTTTGTTGACCGGGGCATCTTCGGCAAGATCGGTTTGCAGCAGTTCATCCACAAACGCGCGATAGCCCGTATCGGTGGGCACGCGCCCGGCCGACGTGTGGGGTTGCGCGATGTAGCCATCGTCTTCCAAAATGGAAAGTTCGTTGCGCACCGTGGCGGAACTGACGCCTAAGTGATAGCGTTCGGTCAGAGTTCGCGAGCCAACGGGCACCACATGGGCAACATATTCTTCAATGAGTGCTGCCAACACTTTTTGTCGTCTATCCGATAGCATGCTTACTCCTTCCTTACCTTCGATTGCTTATTTTACGCACGATACTGCATTTTAGCAGCCTTGCAAGCAGAGTGCTAAAAAAGTTGCAAACCCGTCATAATGCCCCCACGAGCTTTGGGAAAGGGGAAAACCCGCCTAAGCGGGTTTGTGTCACGCTGTAAGCTGGGGTGTTTCTTTTTTAATTCTATCGGCAAGCCATATTTTAATCAGCGCCTGGCGATTGATTGCCAAATGCCCGGCCGCATCATCGAGGGCATCAACCATCCAATCAGGCATGTCTACATTTACTTTTCTTATTCCCCGATTGGGGCTTGTTACTACCGCTTTTTCAAGATCAAGGTAATCGATAATATCCTTTTCGCCTTCATCAAAAATGTGATCAAATTCTTCAGTGCTCATGTGTTTTGCTGTCATAATAGATAGCCTCCTTATCGCGTGATCGTCGAACAGAAATGATACGCAAAACGTCTTTACGGTAGGTAATTGCTGCTGTCCAGTGCTTACCCTCCAGCAAGCCAAGTACGACAAATCTTTCTTCACCATAATCACCCAGCGCTGGCACGGTGACAATCACATCATTCCAGAGCTCTTGAGCTTTCTCGAAATCAATACCATGCTTTTCAAGATTGGTAATACTTTTCTTTGGATCATATTCAAATAGCATCATATCACCTCTTATGTATACCCATTATATACCCGTTTCATACCTGTTGCAATGTTTTAGGGGGCTAAATCGAGGAGGGCGGCGTAGAGGTCGTTGCCGCAGAGCCAGCCGGTGTGCGTGGATTGGTAGCGGGCGTTGGTGTGGGTGATAAGGCCGCGCTGTTCAAGGTTTGCCAAGGTGGCGGGCAGGGCAGCCAGCGTTGCGCCTGCGCGTTGCACCTGTTCATCTGAAATGCCGCGGGTAAGGCGCATGCCCAACATCAAATCTTCGGCACACATTTGGTCGGCATTCAAATCGTCGACCACTTCCCCATCCTGCACGCGCATACGGCGCTGCGCATTTTGGGTCATCGTTACCGCTGACGTGCCCAAACCCAGGTAAGGCACCCCCGTCCAATAGGCGGTATTGTGGCGGCTTTCAAAGCCTGGCTGGGCGTAACTGGCCACTTCGTAGCGCACAAACCCGGCGGCCTCCAATTCATCGGCGGCAAGCTGCATCATGTCCGCTTCTACATCGGGGTCGGGCTCTTCAATTTCTTCGGCCAGCACCATCGCATCGAACAGCGTGTGCGGCTCGATGCTAAGCGGGTACACGCTTATATGCTTTACACCCAAGCTGACAGCTTCGCGCAGGCTTTCCCGAAAATCGGCGCGGGTCTGACCGGGAAGTGCGCACATCAAATCGATGCTCACGTTTTCAAAGCGCGTTTGAGCTGCGGCGATGGCGCGGCGCGCAGCTTCGGCATCATGGGCGCGCCCCAGCGTTTTAAGCAGGGTGTCGTTGAAGCTTTGCACGCCGATGGAAAGCCGGTTGACGCCCAAGGCCCACATATCGCGCACCAGGCGTTCATCCAAACTTTCGGGATTGGCTTCCATGCTGCACTCGACATCTTCGGTTAAGTGCATCGAAAGCCCCAGCGTGTAAAATAGCTGCGACAAATACTTCGACCCCACATGACTGGGGGTGCCGCCGCCCACATAGACGGTTTTTAGCTGCGCCAGCTTGCCTTCTTTACCGGCGCGTCGAATGGCAAGCACCAGGCCTTCCATATAGTCGGCCACAGCGGGGCTGCACGCTTCGGTGGCCTGTGTGGCAAAATCGCAGTAAGCGCAGCGTGACGTGCAAAAGGGAATGTGGATGTAGAGCGCACCGTAGGGATCATGCATGGGCTATACGCCTTTCGGGAAGGGGAAATCGGGGTGTGCGGAAGCGGCTGGGGATGCGGCGGAGCCGGGGGCGGGTGCCGGGGGCGTGGCATCCGTGGCTGCCAGATGTGCCAGCACGGCATCAAACACCTGGTCGAAATCTTGCAACGTCACGCATCCGTTGATGCGGCTGCGCGCGGTGGCGGCACCGGGGATGCCGGCTAAATACCACATCGCGTGCTTGCGCATGCGGATGATGCTGTGATCACCCTGCGTTGCCAAAAGGGCAGCGTGGCGGCGCGCACCAGCAATGCGCTGTTCGTAAGTGGGGGCGCCCGGCTCGGGCCTGCCCGCCAGCGCCGCGGCTGCCGCGGCGAACACCCAGGGGTTACCTTCGGCGGCGCGCCCTATCATGATGGCATCGCAAGCGGTTTGCGCACGCAGCGCCAGCGCATCGGCACCGCTGCGCACATCACCATTGCCGATGACGGGCACACGCACCGCCTGCTTCACGCGCGCAATGCTGCCCCAATCGGCGTGCCCGCGATAGAGTTGTTCGGCAAAGCGGCCGTGCACCGCTAGCGCCGCTGCGCCCGCCGCTTCGGCACCACGGGCAAATTCCACCGCAGTTTCTTCCCCCTCAAAATAGCCCCGACGAAACTTCACCGTTACGGGAAGCTGTACCGCAGCGGCAACGGCCGCAATGATGGCACAGGCCAAGTCGGGGGTTTTCATCAACGCACACCCGTCACCTTTGCTGACAATTTTGCGGGCGGGACAGCCCATGTTGATGTCGATATAGGCCACGCGCGCGCCCATAAGCTGTTCAATCCAGGCGGCCTGCTGCGCCATCGTAGCCGGATCGTGCCCAAAAATCTGCACGGCCACCTGCGATTCTTCGGGTGCCGTGCGCAAAAGTTGGCAGGTTTTTTCGTTGGCGTAAGAAAGCCCCATACTCGATACCATTTCGGTATAGGTTAAGCTTGCCCCTTGCTCTAGGCACAGGCTGCGAAACGCAACATCGCTTACCCCCGCCATCGGGGCAAGTAGCAGGCGATGCTGCGCAAAAAAGTCGTGCATATCCTGCATTACTCATCCACTTTTAGAATCGCCATAAACGCTTCCTGCGGCACTTCGACGCTGCCGATATTCTTCATACGCTTCTTGCCTTTTTTCTGCTTTTCAAGCAGTTTGCGCTTGCGCGAAATATCGCCGCCGTAGCACTTGGCCAACACGTCTTTGCGCTTGGCCTTCACCGTTTGGCGCGCAAGAATACGCCCGCCGATGGCGGCTTGAATGGGCACTTCAAACATTTGGCGCGGTATGATTTCCTTCAGCTTTTCGGTAAGCACCTTGCCGCGATCGTAGGCTTTATCGCGATGCACGATAAACGACAGGGCGTCAATCGCTTCGCCCGCCAGCATAATGTCAAGCTTGACCAGGTTGGATGTTTTGTAATCGTCGTATTCGTAATCGAGCGACGCATAGCCTTTTGTGCGGCTTTTCAGCTGATCGAAGTAATCCATGATCAGTTCTGACAAAGGGATATTCCACAGCATTTCAACCGTTGTGGGCGAAAGATAGCTCATCGTGATAAAGGTGCCCCGGCGCGACACCGTCAAGTCCATAACGGCACCCACATAATCGGGGGGAATGAGTATTTTTGCCTTCAGGTAGGGTTCTTCGATATGGTCGATTTTGCTGGGATCGGGCATTTCCTGCGGGGAATGCAGCGAAACCATCGTGCCGCCCGTTTCAAAAATGTGGTATTCCACCGAAGGTGCCGTGGCCAAAAGGTCCAGGCCAAATTCGCGTTCGAGCCTTTCCTTTATAACTTCCATGTGCAAAAGACCCAAAAAACCCACGCGGAAGCCGAAGCCGAGCGCGTGCGATTTTTCCGGTTCCCACACCAGCGCCGGATCGTTGAGCGAAAGCTTTTCAAGCGCTTCTTTCAGCGGTTCATACTGGTCACCTTCCAGGGGAAACACGCCGGTATACACCATGGGCTTGACTTCGCGGTAACCCGGCAGCGGTTCGTTGATGCCGCCCGGCGTGCAGGTTATCGTATCGCCCACCTTCACATGGGAAACGTCTTTGAGGCCGGTGACCAGGTAACCCACTTCGCCCACGCTCAGTTCGGGCAGGGCGGTTTCGGTGGGACGGCGTGCGCCCACCTCTTCTACCAGCGTGTCAATGCCTGTTGCCAACATATGTATGCGGTCGCCGCGCGCCACGGCACCATCGACCACGCGAATCAGCGCCACCACGCCGCGGTAGGCATCGAAATAGGAATCGAAAATAAGGGCACGCAAAGGGGCATCGCGCGTGCCCTGCGGCGGAGAAATATTGTAGACCACGGCTTCTAACAGGTCGTGTACGCCCACGCCGGTTTTGCCCGACGCCAACACGGCATCGTCGGCCGGGATGGCTAAGCCCTCTTCGATTTCTTCGCGCACCCGTTCGGGTTCGGCAGCGGGCAAATCGATCTTGTTGATAAGCGGGATGATTTCAAGGTTGGCGTTCATGGCCATCATGGCGTTGGCCACCGTTTGCGCTTCGACGCCCTGGGTGGCATCCACCACCAGCACAGCGCCTTCGCAGGCCGCCAGACTGCGAGAAACCTCGTAGGTGAAGTCAACGTGACCGGGAGTGTCTATCAGGTTGAACTGATAGAGCTGGCCGTCGTCGGCCGTATAAGCCACACGCACAGCCTGGCTTTTGATGGTGATGCCGCGTTCGCGTTCGATGTCCATCGAATCGAGCAGCTGCGCCTGCATATCGCGATGGGCAACCGTGCCCGTCAATTCAAGCACGCGGTCAGAAAGTGTCGACTTTCCGTGGTCAATGTGCGCAATAATAGAAAAATTGCGAATATAGGTAGGATCTTGGCTCATACTTTCCCATCCAAAGAGGTGATGTGTGCACGCACGCATGCGCGCGGTGCGCTTTATTGTAGCGCGTCGGGCTATCATATCCCATGATGGCCCCCAGCAATCGCATATTCTCCGTGAGCGTCCGCAAGAACCATCACCTGAATTAAGCTGATTTTGGCGCATTTAACCGCATTTAGCCGCTTCAGCTTGTTGATTTTATCAATTAAAGGGCGGCGCGCCACATTTTCGCAAGACAACTAGTACAATTTGATGAAATCTGTGCTAAGATTTTCAAGTTTTCGTTTGAAACAATTGAGTACAACTATGGAGGATTAAGCGTGGCTAATATTAAAAGTCAGAAAAAGCGCATCTTAACCAACGAAAAAGCGCGCATGCGTAATCGCGCCGTTCGTTCAGAGTTGAAGACTGCGACCCGTACCGTGCATGATGCGGTTGAAGCTAAAAACGGTGCCGACGCCTATGCGTGTGCACTTACCGCTTGCCGTTTGATGGACAAGGCCGTTTCCAAGGGCGTCATCCACAAGCGCCAGGCTGCCAACCACAAAAGTGGTCTTATGAAGCTTGCCAACACCGTAGCAAGCGATGCCGATCGCGCTGCTTATGAAGTGGCCGAAAAAAAGGCTCAAGAGAAAAAGGGCTCCAAGAAGGCTGCCGCTAAAGCTGAACGTGAAGCAAACATGAAAAAGGCTTCCGAAGAAAAGGCTAAGCGCCGCACCGAAACCCAGAAATCTCAGAAATCTGCTGCCAAGAAGAAGGCTGCCGAAGAAGAAGCTGCTGCCAAGGCTGAAGCCGAAGCTGCCGCTGCTGAGCCTGCCGAAGCACCTGCTGAAGCTGCTGCCGAATAACTTCTAAGCACAGCCAACTGACGATCGCCGCGCGATCTGTCCGCATATCAAGTAAGAAATAGACCCTTTGGGGTCTATTTCTTGTTGTGGTGTGTGGTGTGTGGGGTGTGGATACGTGCAAGCTTGGTTTTGCCGAGCCTAGCGCCTGAAGGCTTGGGTGCGGGGGCGGGTTGGGCTAGCGCTTGGGGGCGCAGACGTTTACGACCCATTGCAGAAAAGCATCTTCAACAACGGCACCGCTTTTCATGGCCTGTTCGGTGTCGCGTGCACCTTTAAGCGCCGCGCGCAATTCGGCAGCCGTAAAGCCACGCGCCCAAGCTGTGTGATTTTTCACACGCCAATCAGGCACTTTAAGGGTTGCGGCAAGGCTTGCCTGAGCGCCGCGCTGATACAGAGCGCGCGCGATTATCAATTCGCGCAAACGCTGTGTGCAGGAAGCTAACAGCGCGTGGGGCGAAACGCTTTCCATACGGCCCAAACACCACAGGCACTTCTTTGCATCGCGCGCCGAAAAGGCATCGACAAATTCCCAGGGCTTCACTTCGGCCGTGCGCGCAACCAGCGCCATAACTTCGCGTTCACCCACCGCATCGCCACCGGTATGCGCCATGGCCAGCTTTTTTAATTCGGTATCGAGGGTGATGGTGTTTTCGCCCACCTGATTGACCAGAGCCGCAGCCGCGCCTTCGGAAAGCGTGATGCCGTGAGCCACCGCCATGGAACGCACGGCGCGGGGTAATTCGCGGCGCGTGAGCGGCGCACAATCGATAACGGCCGTTTTACCGATGGCGGCAACGGCTTTATACAGGCGCGTGTTTTTGGCCAGCTTTGCGCAAACCAGAGCTAACACGGTAGTTTCACAGGGATTTTTTAAGTAATCAACCAGCGCTTCGGAATCGGCTTTTTTAAGCTTGTCGGCGTTGTTAACCTGCACAAGCCGCTTTTCGCTGGCAAAGGGAATAGTATTGCAGGCAGTGCAAATGGTAGTGCCTAAGGCGGTTTCACCATTGAATACTTCGCTGTTAAAGGAAAGATCGCCCAAGGTGGAAAGGCGCTTTTTAAGACGGCGCACCACCGCCTCACGCTTGAGTTCGTCTTCGCCGTTAACCAGATAAACGCACAGCAGCGCGTCATTTTTTGATGTGTTTGCCATGCCCCCATTTTAACGGAGGGTTTCCACTTCTATGGCACCCACGCGCAATCTGCATACAACTTCTCCTTGCGTATCGCTGCGAAACGTGGTGGCACCACCGGCTTCAAGCAGCGCCACCGTTTCGGCGGCAGGGTGGCCATAGCGATTGTGCGCACCCACGCTGTACAGGGCGATTTCGGGGCGCAACACCGCCGCCTCTTTTTGCCCCAAGGCATGCTTTGACCCATGGTGTCCCACTTTATAGATGTCGATATCCCCCACTTCCCCCTGCTCAATTAGCGCGGCAATTTGGGGCTGTTCGGCATCGCCGCACAAAAGCGCGCGCCATTCCACCGTGCCATCGGCATTGCAATCGGCGTCGAGGGCCAAACACAGGCTATCGGCATTGCCGCCTTCGTCGGCAAAGGCCTGCGGCCACACAGCGCGTGCGGAAAAAACGCCGAAGCGCAAGGTGTCACCCTTGTGCACCCCTTGCAGGCCAGCTTCGCCCACAACCGTCACAGCGGTTGCCCGCAGCTTTGTGCAGGCCTGACACGAACAGCTGAGGGCGTCGGCCGCCACCAGCACTTTATCCACAGAAACGATGTTTTGTAAGGCTGCCAGCGAATCGCAATGATCGCTATCGGGGTGCGTAATAAGCACGGCATCCAGATGATAGACCCCGCGGCGCGCCAGCCCCCGCAAAAGCGCTGCATCTTGATTGCCCGTATCCACAAGCAGCGTGGCCCCCTGGCTGCGCACCAAAAATGCGTCGCCTTGGCCCACGTCAAGCATGATCAGTTCGTCGGGTGCCAAACGCGGGGCCACCACCAGCGCCAAACAACTGGCCACCAGCGCAAGTGCGCACCCTGCTGCCGCCACCCGACGCGAAGGTGCCGGCCAAGTGCGCCACAAAGCCACCGCCACCAGCACGCTTGCACACACGAGCACGCTCAAATCGCCCGAAAACGGGATGGCGGCAAAGGGGACGCGCGCCAAAAGCATAACCCCTTCGCAAAAAGCCTGAGCGGCCACCACAAAGCAGCCCAGCACAAACGATCCTGCGGCGGGCAGCAGTAAAAACAGGATAACTGCCAGCAAGCCTCCGCCGCAAAACAGGGCAAACAGTGGCGATGCAATCACGTTGGCCACCGGCGCAATAAGCGATATTTGGGCGAACACCGCAGCGGCAAGGGGCAGCGTAAGCAGATTTGCCGCCAACGTCATGGCCAGCGCATCGCGCACAAAGCCGGGGCGCAAGCCCAAACACTGCGCGCACCAGTTGCTTGCCAGCCCACCAAATATTACAATGCCGCAGGTTGCCGCCACCGAAAGAGCAAAGGATACAGAAAATGCCGCCTGGGGGCTTGCCACAAGCAAAATGCACACGCACAAAGAAAGCGCGCTTAAGCCCGAAGAACGCCGGTGTGCAAAAACCGCCGTCATGGTAATAAGAGACATAAGGGCTGCCCGAATGGCCGAAATGGGCAGCCCGGTAAATACTAAATAACAGCCGATGAACAGCACCTGCACAGCCACGGTTGCCCAAAGATTCAGGCGCAGCGCCCGCAGAAAAAGCCCGATAAACGAAGATACCACCACCAGATGGGCACCCGATACGGCAATGATGTGGGCAAGACCACAGGCCTTGACGGCCGCATAAAACCCGCCTTCATCAAGGCCGCCTCGCTCGCCAAAAAGTACGGCGCGCAAAAACGCTGCCCCTTCCCCACTAAAGCCATCAAAACTTGCCAGCGCGTTTTGCCGAAAGGCAAGCAAGACCCCCAAGGCGCCTGCGGGAGCGCTGCGCTGCACATGATCGGCGCTTACGCGTGCGGCGATGCCCTGCTGGTAATAGTAGTGTGCGGCCGTTTGGCTGGGTGCACAAAAGGAGGCCTGTGTGCGAAAACGCTGGCCGAAACGGTAGAGTGTTTCGGGATGTGCGGCGGCAGCATCTGTGGTATCGCCTGCGGTATCCCTTGCGGCATCATCCGCGGAAAAATTGACGCGCACCTTGATTGTGCGGCCGTTTGCCAAGGTTGTTTCCGCACAACACGATGCCCCAAAATCTCCCTGCTTCGCATCTTCAACCACTCTAAATTCGCAGGTTTGGGCTGGTTGTTGCAGCGCTGCGGCGCAATCGCGCGCGTAATCAAGTGCCGCCACGCACCCGCATACGCCACCCAAACACAGCCCCACAAGCACACAGGCGACCGCGGTGTAGCGCGTGCGCCACAGCGCGATGCCCGCGCCCGCCACCCCTATAAGGCAGGCAAACAAACACGCAAGCGTGACAGGAAGCGACGCGGCTTCCAGGAAAAGATAGGCGGCGCCGATACCCGCCCACAAACCGGCCGCCACAAAAAAGACCGGGGGAAGCGCCGGTCGGGTGGCTCTAAACGCCCCATCCTGGCCGCTGCCCTCAAAACCAAAACCTTCCTGCACAGCGACATACCCTTCGCGGATAACGCGCACAGGGGCGCTTTGGCCACGCCCGTCAAGGTTTCCCCCTGCCTGTGCAGGGGCGCTTTGCGCGCTTGCGCCTGGCTGCTGCGCCTTCATACGCAGATGGCATCGACAAGGGCAGCGTACTTTTTTTCACCGATACCCGAAACCCGCTGCAAATCTGCGATGGTTTTGAACGGTCCTTGTGCTTCACGGTCGGCGATAATGCGTTGGGCGGTGGCCGGCCCCACACCGGCAAGCGAGTCGAGTTCTTCAAGCGTGGCAGAGTTGATGTTTATTTTGCCCGCAGAAGCCTGACCTGCCGATGAAGGGGGCCCGCTTGATGACGCAGGGGGTGTCGAAGCATCAGGCGGCACCAACAGCGGAACAATCACCTGTTCGCCATCTTCAAGCACCCGGGCGCAATTGAGCGCATCGCTGGCAGCACCTGGCGCAAAGCCCCCCGCCGCATCTATGGCAGCCCCCACGCGCGTGCCTGCGGGCAACTCGTAGACGCCAGGGGTAACAACTGCCCCGCCCACATGCACCACCAAGGGTGCCTGATCCCCCTGTGCGGCGGCCTGATCAGCAGCTGTGGCATCTCCGGTGGCACCAGCGCCTGCGCCCGACCCCGCAGCAGCAGCCGCCACATCACCGGAAACCACTTGAAAGGGTTGGGAAGAAAACAAGCCGCACAAACCCTGCAGGCAGCAAAACAAGATAATAAGCACCACCACCGTGATGCCGATGAGCACCGGCGTTTTGACAGCGCTTACATGAGCTTTTGCCTTAAAGCTTTGTGCCGTTTCCTGAAATGACATGCCACCCCCTTAGGTCATTTCAGATACTAAGGCTTTGACCTTACGCAGAACCGCGAGATTTCTAACCTGGAACACAACAAAATCTTACAGAATCTAACGCAAAGCTTACACCGCAGGTCAGAGGGTTGAAAACAAGGCGAAAACAGGGCGATTAACTAAAGGGGTGCAGCCAGTTGGCAAGAGGGTGCACCAAGTTGGGTAAGAGGATGCGGCCAGTCGGGCAAGAGGGTGTGGCAGTTGGGCGGGCAAAGGCGCGCCCGATTGACCCGGGAGTTATTTTTTGGGGCGGTAGGAGCTGCAGCGGTAATCGTGGATTTCTGCTTTTTCCACCAGTTCAGCTATCCACGTTTCAAGCGGCAACTGCTCTTCCAATTCAAGCACGGGGCGCAGATGGGCGTGCGTTTCTGGGTTGCGGGGCATGAAAAGCGTGCAGCAATCCGGAGCATCCTGTGATGAAATGTCGTAGCTGCCCAACTGCTGGGCAAGCGTGATGATATCGAGTTTATCCGACCCGATAAGCGGGCGAAAAATAGGCATGTTTACCGCGGCATCGGTAACAGCAATGTTGTCAAGCGTTTGGCTGGCCACCTGCCCCAGGCTTTCGCCCGTTACCAGCGCCTTCGCCTTTTCCTTGCGGCCCAAGGCCTCGGCCACCTTAAACATAAGGCGGCGATACATAATAACGCGCAGTTCAGGGGGCACCGCCCCCGCTATTTCGCGCTGATAATCGCCAAAGGGCACCACATAGACGCGGGCGATACAGCCCGTTTTTTCCAACACGTGCGCAATATCATCCACCAGATATTCGCTGGTGGAAGACGTTTGCGGGCGTCCCGAAAAATGCACGCCGATGCACACCGCGCCGCGCCGCGCCATTTTCCAGGTAGCCACCGGCGAATCGATGCCCGAAGAAAGCAGGCACATCACGCGCCCTGCCGACCCCACGGGCAAGCCGCCGATGCCACGCGCGCTGCGTGCGTATACATAGGTGGACCCCTGCACCACTTCGACGCACACTTTAAGATCGGGGTCTTTCATTTTTACTTTTTTGTCGGTGAAAATGCCATACAAATGCCCGCCCACCAGCTGGTTGAGTTCCATAGACCCGATGGGGAAATCGGTATGGTTGCGCCGCGCGGCCACCTTCCACGTTTCAAAGGATCCCGCATCGCGCATGGCCAATTCGGCCGTTTCATACATTTCTTCAAGTTCGCGTTCGCACTTGTAGCCGCTTGAAACACGCGCGACACCAGGAACGCGCGCAACCGCATCGGCGATGGCGCAAGCGACTTCATAGCTTGTGCCTTCCTTGATGAAAATAAGCAGGCGCCCCGAAATACGGTGGATTGCCACCAGGGGAAACTCATGCAAAAGTGCTTCAAGGTTGCGCAAAAGCCGCATCTCAAACGATGAACGGTTATGCCCTTTCAGTCCAATTTCGTGATAGTGGACAAGGCAGATACGCTGGTATTCATTCATTAATGGTTTTTGATATCGATGCTGGCCGAATCATAGGATACTTCGCCGCGGGCGATTTCGGCAAACGCCATCGAGAGCGGTTTCTTTTCGGCAGCACGCGCAATTTCAACGGCGGTTTGCAGTTGGATGGCACGATCGCGCTGACCGCGCATCATATCGTTGATGTCGTGGGCGCGTTTGGAGGCCAAGGCGCACAACAAAAACCGATCGTTGTCGGTTTTTTCCAGAAGCAGATCAATTTTCGGATCAATAATACTCATAGGGTAGGTTCCTCTTCTTGTTTTTGTTCCGCGAAAGAATCGACCAAGGCACACAAGACATCGCTTGCCTGGTCAAGATTATCATTTACAAGCGCTACATCATACTCCATTTTACGGGAAAGCTCCAGTTGCGCTACCTGCATCCTTTTTTCAATCACATCAGGCGTTTCGGTGCCACGGCGACGCAGACGGGTTTGCAGTGCCGCAAGCGAAGGCGGCTCAATGAAAATAAGCTTGGCGTTGGGCATAGTTTCGCGCACCTGAAAAGCGCCCTGCACATCGATTTCTAAGATAACCTGTTCACCTTGAGCCACATGTTGCGCCACAACCGCACGCGGCGTGCCGTAGCGCGCACCGTGCACCTGCGCCCATTCAAGCAGGCCATCTTCGGCTATAAGGGTATCGAAATCTTCATCGGAAACAAAGAAGTAGTGCTGCCCTTCCACTTCCTTGGGGCGCGGTTTGCGCGTCGTAACCGACACCGCCACCCAAGCATCGGGTATGCGCGCTAAAAGACGAGCCACCAGGGTGCCCTTGCCAGCTCCTGATGGCCCAGAAATTACTAACAGATTACCGTGTCGCATAGGTTTAGCTTAAACGCTCCAACAAAGCCACTTGCTGGCGTTCACCCAAACCGCGCAGACGACGGCTTTCAGCAATGTGCAGTTCGGTCATAACCTTTTCAGCTTTAGCTTTACCATAGCCGGGCATGGTTTCGATGAGGGTGGAAACCCTCATGCGACCCACGATGGGATCGGTTTTCATGTCAAGCACGGCGGTTAAAGTAAGCTTGCCGCTTTTCAGATCTTCACGAACCTGTGCCCGTTGAATGCGTGCAGCCTTTGCCTTTTCCAGCGCTGCCTTGCGCTCCTCGGGGCTCAACTGAGGAATAGCCATCTGATTATCTCCTTCTTCTTCTGACACAATGTCCTGATAGTATCATAGGTGCACAAAACCATTAAAGAGAATTATCCAGGTATTCAGAAATCTTCTTTATATCAGCGGTTTTACTTCACAAAAGCCTGGTGAAAATACATATTTGCCGCAAAAACTGCCTATTTTGCCAAGCGGCGCGAACCCGGGGAATCAATTGCGACACCCTGCTTGCACAAATCGCAATCCTGCGGATCCCACGAAGGGGTGGGTAAATCGATCAGCGGATAGTAATCCTGAGCGAATTTGCGCTGCCCGCCGCGGTTGATCATCGACACGACAGCCACGACAACGCCGCCCGCTTCTTCGATAAGATCACACACTTCCTTGACCGAACCGCCCGTGGTAACCACATCTTCGCACACCAGCACACGCGCGCCGGCGGGCACTTCAAAGTTGCGGCGAAACACCATCACGCCTTCTTTGCGTTCGGAAAAAATCATCTTGGTGCCCAAGGCCGAAGCCACGGCGTAGCCAAAGATGATGCCGCCAACCGCGGGGCTTGCCACCATGTCGATAGCAAGGCCTGCTGGCAAGCGCTTGATAGATTCGGCAGCAAAGGCGTTGGTTAAGCGCGTGTCTTCCAACACGCGGGCGCACTGGATATAGGTATCGGAATGACGGCCACTGGTAAGCTGGAAGTGGCCATGGCGCACGGCACCCGTATCTTGCAGCGCTGCTAAAATTTCTTCACGTTCCACGTTAGAATCCTTTCACGATGGTTTCAAAAGCGGCAACCGGATCGGCAGCCTGGGTAATGGGACGCCCTATGACAATATGGGATGCCCCGGCCTCAAAGGCCTGAGCCGGCGTTGCCACACGGCTTTGGTCGCCCACGTCGGCACCGGCCGGGCGCACGCCGGGGGTAACAATAAAGGCGGCCCGGCCGAGAACTGCGCGCAGAAGTGCCGCTTCCTGCGGGGATGCCACCACGCCACTAAGACCCGCAGCTTGCGCTTGTGCGGCCAGCGCCGCCACCTGATCGGCCACGGAGCGCCCCACGCCAGTGGCGCCAAGAGCTTCGGCATCCATGCTGGTCAGCACCGTAATGCCTAGGGTTATGGGCGCTTTTGTGCCCTCTTGGGCAGCCACGCTTTGTGCAGACTTTTGGGCGGCAAGCATCATGGGCACCCCGCCCACCGTGTGCAGAGTAATCATATCGGCACCACTGCGCACCGCCGAAGCGGTGGCACCGGCCACCTGATGCGGGATATCGTGAAACTTCAAATCAAGAAACACCTTGAAGCCGCGGCGTTTAAGGGCGCTCACGATGGAAGGGCCTTCCGCATAATAGAGCGTCATGCCCACTTTAAGCCAGGTGGCATGGCCCGTAAGAGCGTCGGCCAGCGCAAGTGCTTCGGGCGCATCGCAATCAAGCGCGACGATCACCCGCTGGCGCGCAGGGATTGCATCGAAATCGTTTAACACAAAAGACCCCCTACCAGTTCGTTTATATCGGCCACACCTTGTTGTTCACAATAATACTCCATGCCTGCGATAACTTCGGGCACGGCAAGCGGGTTCATGAAATTGCCCGTGCCCACCGCCACCGCCGTGGCCCCCGCCAACATGAATTCGATGGCATCGGTGGCGCTTGTAATGCCCCCCATACCCAAAAGCGGAATATCCACGGCCTTGTAGGTTTCGTATACCTGACGCAGCGCAATCGGTTTGATGGCCGGGCCGGAAAGTCCGCCCACGATGCGCGCCAACTGCGGGCGGCGGCAGCGGGCATCGATCGCCATGCCCAACACCGTGTTGATAAGCGAAAGTGCGTCGGCACCCCCCGCCTGCGCTGCGCGGGCAATTTCGGTGATGTCGGTTACGTTGGGCGTAAGCTTCACGATAAGCGGGCGCTGGGTTGCGCGGCGACAAGATTCCACGATGCGCTGAACGCTGGGGGCATGGGTGCCAAAGGTCATGCCGCCCTTATCCACATTGGGACACGATATGTTCACCTCGTAGGCACTCACGGTGGCGTTGCCTTCAAGCGCTTCGATGACCTGCACATATTCATCCATGCTGTGGCCAGAAACATTGACGATTACCGGCACTTGACGCCCGGCCAACCACGCCAGATCACCTTGAATAAACGCCTGCACACCAGGGTTTTGCAGGCCGATCGAATTGAGCATACCCGAAGGGGTTTCGGCTATGCGCGGCGCATCGTTGCCCGACCACCCCGCGAAGGAAACGCCTTTTGTCGTGAGTGCGCCCAGCGTTGAAATATCAAAAAAGTCGTTGTATTCACGACCGGCCGCAAAGGTGCCCGACGCCGTGGTGACGGGATTTTTCATGGCGAGGCCACCTAAGTTGACGCCCAAGTTCACACTGGTCGAAGCTGCCATTACCACACCACCTCCTGTGCATCGAATACCGGGCCGTCAACACACGCACGCTTTTTGCCACTGTGGGTATCGACCACACAGGAAAGACACGCGCCGACCCCACACGCCATGCGCCGCTCAAGCGATACCTGCGCGGGAATACCGTCGTCCACGGCGCATTTGGCCACGATGCGCATCAGAGGTTCAGGCCCACAACATGCCAGGTAATCGTAGAGATGTTCCCCTATATTTTGCTGCACCAGACCGGTGCAAAAGCCGGCATGGCCAAAGCTGCCATCATCGGTGGCGCAGCTTAGGCCGCCTGCCACCAACGCGCCATAGCGATC
>JAVWGW010000022.1:0-16437 GCA_036640375.1 Raoultibacter sp.
CATTAAAAACGAAACCACCTATGTGATTGAAAACACCAACGATGAAATGATCGGCCTGTTCGCCGTATCGTTTTCGGCCGATAAAAATTACACCAAGCTTGTGGCGGGCGAGTGGCTTACCGAAACCACGCAAGAAAGCCCCACTTATGCCGAACTGCACTGGGTGGCAGTAAGCGCCGCCAACCGCCGCCGCGGGGTGGGCATGTTCATCTTGGATACGGCGGACCGCATCGCGCGCAAAGCGGGCAAACTTAGCATACGCGCCGACATCTACCAAGAAAATAAACCCATGCGCGCCCTGCTGGAAAAACACGGCTACACCGCCTGCGGCACCCTGGCCTTCCGCGATTATTTCGGCCGAGAAAAACGCCGCACCATATTTGAGAAAGTGTTGTAGCTTCAACCTGACCGCGCACTGTAATAATTGGATTTCCCGCCATATAACCCTGTAGGGGCGGATACGCGGGCGCGAGTAACATTAACTGGGGTAAGAGGGGAATCCGTTGCCTAAAAATGCAAAAATATTTCCCCGTTTACCCTTCGCGGGTTTTTTGAGGGTTTCTTAGGCGTGAGGGTGCTGTATGATTTCGTTTAACAACAACGCCCAAGGGGATGGAAATCACTTTCATGAAAGAATCATTGAGTTACCGCGATAAAATGCGGCAGGCCGATAAGGAAGCGCGCGCAACGCTTGTGGTGCTGGCGCTTACTGTTGTGGTGTGGCTTGCGTTGGGTATCGGCATCGCGGGGTGCGGCTTAACGCTGTTTAGTACCCCTCTTTGGATCATCGGTGGCACCCTTGGCACGTGGATATTCACCATCATCGCCTGCGTTTTCTTGGTCAAGCGTGTGTTCGTGAATTTCGACCTTGATGAAAGCGAAGGCCAAGATGGAAAGTAACATCGTAGGCCTTGCCCCCATTGTGGCATTTCTTATATTTGCCCTGATAGTAAGCATGGTGGTGCGCAGGCGTTCGCGCGCGCAAAACGAAAAAGGCTTCGTTAAAGAATACTTTATTGGCAACCGCGGTTTGGGTGGCTTTGTTTTGGCCATGACCACTATTGCCACCTACGGGTCGGTCAGTTCGTTTGTGGGCGGGCCGGGGCAGGCGTGGAATATCGGCTTTGGCTGGGTGTACATGGCGGCCGTTCAGGTGACCACGCTGTTTTTGCTCTATGGCATCATGGGCAAGAAGATGGCGCTTATTTCGCGCAAGCTTAATGCGGTTACCGTGGTGGATGTGATTCGCGCGCGCTATGATTCAAACTTGCTGGCAACGCTTTCGGCCATCATAATCGTGGTATTTTTTGCGGCCACCATGGTGGCGCAATTTGTGGGTGGCGCCAAGCTGTTTGAGGCGGTGACCGGCTATTCTTACAATATTGGGCTGCTGCTGTTTGGCATTGCTGTAATCTTGTTTACCACCATCGGCGGGTTTCGCGGGGTGGCCATCACCGATGCTTTGTGCGGCATTGCCATGTTGGTGGGCATCGCTGTTTTGGCGGCGGGCATTTTGTCTGCCGGCGGCGGCTACACCGCTATCATGGATACGATTGCCACAAACCATCCGGCCATGCTTGATCCGTTTTCGGGGGGCGCCATGCCACCCTCGCTTTATTTTACCCAATGGCTGTTGGTGGGGATGTTCACGTTTTGCCTGCCGCAATCGGTTGTGCGTTGCATGGGGTATAAAGATACCCATTCGCTGCACCACGCCATGATTTTGGGCACGGTTATCATCGGCGCTATGATGATCGGCGTCACTTCGCTGGGCGTTTTATCGGCCGGCGTGCTTACCGATAAGCTTGCGGCTTACGGCGGCAGCGTCGACAACATTATCCCTCTGGCCATCGTAAAAACCCTGCCGCCCTTGCTGGCGGGCGTGGCCATTTTAGGGCCGATTGCCGCTTCCATTTCAACGGTGTCATCGCTGCTGATCACTTCATCATCTTCGCTGGTGAAAGATATATATTTGCATTACCGCGAAGCGCGTGGCGCACGCACAAGCGAACGCGCCATCGCGTTTTCTAGCCAGGCGGTTACCCTGTGCATTGGGGCGGTGGTGTTTGTGCTTTCCATCGTGCCGCCCGATGTTATTTGGAAGATTAATATGTTCGCCTTCGGCGGCCTTGAAACAGCGTTTTTCTGGGTGCTAGTCATGGGGCTATTTTGGAAGCGCGCCAACAAAACGGGCGCCCTGCTTTCCATGGCGGGCGGCACCCTGGCCTATTGCGCCACGATGGCCCTGGGCTTCAAGGTGGCCGATTTGCACCAGATTGTTATCGGCATCAGCGTTTCGCTGGTGTTGATGTTGGTGGGCTCTTACGCAAGCCGCCAGCGCACACCCCCTGCCCAAGAGGTGTTTTTCCCCAGTAAAGATTAGGGTGCTGGTGGGGCAGTGGCGGGCGAGGGGCGAGGTCCTAAGGTTCGCACTTTCTCCACATCGTAAAAGGACCCTTGCGCGCAGTGCGCACTACCGCTAAAATACATCGGGCGCAGTTAAGTGGAAACACCTGCGTTGCATCACAGCACGGGCGTTTGGCTCAGCGGGAGAGCACTGCCTTCACACGGCAGGGGTCATCGGTTCAAATCCGGTAACGCCCACCATTAAACGGTAAGTCACGGGCTGATTGTCGCCCGTGACTTTTTTCTTGTTTCGACAAAAGGATATTCATCCATGATTATGCAACTTGAACATATTTCTAAGGCGTTTGGCAGCCGTGTGCTGTTTGAAGATGTGACGCTGCGTATGGAAGAATACGATCGTCTGGCGCTTGTCGGTCCTAATGGGGCGGGCAAAACCACCTTGCTCAATATAATTTCTGGCGCAGAAGATGCCGATGCGGGGCGCGTGTTGTTTGCCAAGGGGGCTTGCGTGGGCTACCTTGAGCAGGAAGCCATTGAAATGGAGGAGCGATCCTTATTTGAAGAGGTTATATCTTCGCAGGTAGAAGTGCTTGATGCCGAACTGCGCCTGCGTCATTTGGAATCCAGCTTGGGCGAAAATCCCAGCGAAGCGCAGTTGGCAGCCTGCGGGCGCGCGCGCGATGCCTATGAAACGCTGGGCGGCTACACGCTAGAACCCCTGGTGCGTTCGGTGCTGTTTGGCCTGGGTTTTGAAGAAAAAGATATGGCGCGCCTCACTACGGAATTTTCCGGCGGCTGGCAAATGCGCATCGCGCTGGCCAAGCTGCTTATTCGCAACCCCGAAGTGCTGCTGCTTGACGAACCCACAAACCACTTAGATTTGGAAAGCGTGAAGTGGCTGGAAGGCTTTTTGCGCAGCTATCGCGGCACCATCGTGGTGGTAAGCCATGACCGCGATTTCATGGATAACATGGTTGACCGCATTGCCGAAATTGACCACGGCGAAGTGACGCTGTATCGCGGCAATTACACGGCCTACCTGCGCACACGCGCAGAACGCCTGGATCAGCTGCGCGCCGAAGCCGCCAAACAGGCCATCGAAATCGAACACATGCAGCAGTTTATCGACAAGTTTCGCGCCAAACCCACCAAGGCCAAACAGGTGCAAGATCGCGTGAAAAAGCTTGAGAAAATCAAGCGCATCGAAATCCCCGAAGAAAAAAAATCGGTGCACTTCAATTTTCAGCAGCCGCCGCGCACAGGCGATAGTGTGGTGGCGCTTGAAGGCATCAAAAAAAGCTTCGGTGCCCACGTCATCTATGATGGGCTGGATCTTTCGCTGTATCGCGGCGAAAAAATTGCGCTGGTGGGGCCCAACGGTGCGGGCAAATCGACCTTGTTAAAGATGATTGCCGGCGCGCTTGAGCCGGATGCGGGCACGCTAAAATACGGCGTGCACGTTTCAAAAACATATTTTGCGCAGCATCAATTAGAAGAACTGCATCCGGGCAACACCGTGTTTGAAGAACTCGATCGCGCGGCCCCGGGTTGGTCCATTTCGCAGGTGCGCACGCTGTTGGGTGCCTTCCTGTTTATCGGCGATGCCGTAGAAAAGCGCGTCAGCGTGCTTTCTGGTGGCGAAAAATGCCGCCTGGCCTTGGCAAAGATGTTGGTGGCACCGCGCCCGCTGCTGTGTTTGGACGAACCGACAAACCATTTGGATATTGAAAGCGCCGACATTTTGGAACAGGCCCTGCAGCACTTTGAGGGCACCATCGTATTCATCACCCACGACCGCCACCTTATTCGCGGCGTGGCCAACCGCGTTATCGAAATCAAGCCGGGTAGCGTGAACAACTACGATGGCGATTACGAATACTACCTGTATAAAAGCGGTCAGGAAGATACCCCCGCCGCCGTTGCCCCTTCGCTGATAGACGAAGTGTTTGAAAGCGAAAAGGCACCGGCCGTGGCCCCAAAAGCGCAGGAATCGTCGCCGGTTTTAACCGCAGCGCGGGGCAGTTCGCCCAAAACAAAGGAACAAAAGCGTCGTGAAGCCCAGGCGCGCAACAAGGCATATTCTGTGTTAAAAAACCACCGCAGTCGCATTGCGGCACTTGATGCGCAGATGGAAGCCGATACCAAGCGTTTGGCGCAGCTGATGGATTTGATGGCCGACCCCGCGTTTTACACGCAGGAAGCCCAAGCCAACGATGCCATTGCAGAACATGCCACCTTAAAGCAGCGCAGCGCCGCTGCCGAAGAAGAATGGCTGCGCTTAAACGCGGAACTGGAGGCAGAATTGGCGCGCCAGCAGGAAGAAGCCCAGCTGTGAGCGGCCTCAACACGCCGGGCGCGCCACCTGCCCCAGGTGCCCCAAGCGCCCCAAACGCGCTGAACATCGTGTTGTTTGAACCCGAGATTCCGCAAAACACCGGCAACATTGCCCGCACCTGTGCCTGCATCGGGGCAACGCTGCACCTGGTGGAACCCATGGGGTTTCGCCTGACCGAAAAAAATCTAGGGCGTGCTGGCCTGGATTACTGGGATAAAGTGGAAATTGTGCGCCATGCGTGCACGGCTGATTTTTTGAAGCAGCATGCGGCAGAAGCGCTATTTTTCTTCACCGGGCACGCGCAGCGCAGCTTCGCCGCCCTTGATTACGGTGCGCCTTCCCACCGGTTTACCTGGTGTTTGGCCGCGAAAGCCGCGGTATTGATGAGGATATTTTGGCCGCGCATGCCGCGCAGTGCGTGCGCATTCCCATGCGCGATAGTCTGCGCAGCCTCAACCTGTCTAATGCGGTGGCAATCGCTGCCTACGAAGTGCTGCGTCAGCGGGCGTTTCCCGGTATGGCCTAGGGTATTTTGCGCGGGGCGCTTAGGTGTTATGATGTTTGGCCGTTCGCAATCCGGCGGCGGCACAAGTTAGGGTAAACTGAATTTATTATGACTGAATCTCAGATTGCGTATATGATTTGCGGCGTGTTCAGCTTCGTACCGGCCATTGTGTGCCACGAAGTTATGCATGGTTTTGCCGCCTATAAACTGGGGGATCCCACGGCAAAAAGCCAGGGGCGCTTAAGCCTCAACCCCCTCAAGCACGTTGATCCCTTTGGCACGGTTATCTTGCCTCTGATGATGCTGATCACCGGCGGTCCGATTTTTGGTTACGCCAAGCCGGTGCCCTACAACCCCGCCTATTTCAAGGATCCGAAAAAAGGTGACGTGATCGTGGGCTTGGCCGGGCCTTTTGCCAACTTGCTGTTGGCGTGCGCGGCGGGCATTCTTGCGTGGGTGCTGTTTCCTATGGCGCAAACGCTTGTGGTGCAAAACGCCTTGTTTGAAATCTTCTATCTTATGTTTTTGCCCACATTTACGCTGGTCAACCTTTACTTGATGTTTTTCAACCTTCTGCCTATTCCGCCACTTGATGGTTCTAGCCTTATTATATTGGTGCTGCCGCGCAAGTATCTTCGCCACTATTACCAGGTGCAACGCTATGCGTTTCCCATCTTCATGGTCGTGTTAATTGCGCTGCCCTACATTTTCCACGTGAATCCGGTGGGCATGTATCTTAACTTTACGGCGGGCAATTTGGGCAACCTGCTGTTCCCGTTCAGGATAGCCTAGGGTTTAAGCTGTGTCGTATCGTGTGCGCATAGAAAGTTTTGAAGGGCCATTCGACCTGCTTCTTTATCTGGTCAGTCGCCAGAAAGTGGCCATTGGTGCCATTTCCATCACCGCTATTGCCGATCAATATTTGGCCGAAGTGCAGCACATGGATGCGCTCGATTTAGAAGTGGCAAGCGATTTTTTGTTGGTGGCCGCCACGCTGCTTGAAATTAAAGCGGCCAGTTTAATTCCGCATCAGCGCAGCGAAGTGGAAGATGAATTTGAAGATATTGCCCCTAATGAAGCGCGCGATATTCTTATAGAACGCCTGCTCAACTACAAGAAGTTCAAAAATGCCGGTGCGGCCTTACAGCGCCGTCAGCTTTCGGAAGGGCGGATGCATGCGCGCCCCTTTGGCCCCGATGCCTGCTTTTTGGGCGTGCTGCCCGATTTTCTGCGCGACACCACCTTAGATGCGCTTTCCTACACCTGCGCGGCCGCTTTTGCCCGCCGCGACAGTTTCCTGCTAGAATCCGAGCACATCGCCGCCAAGCCCATCCCGGTTGAAGTGCACGTGCGCGCCATCCATAGCCGCATAGTTTCGGCGCATCACCTGGCGTTTTCCGATTTAGTAGGCGCTCACACTCCCACGCCGCTTGTTGTGGTTACCTTTTTGGCCGTGCTAGAACTGTACAAGCGCGCCATGGTATCGTTGCAGCAAACAGAAACCTTTGGCGATATCGAAATTGATTACATTGAAGGCAGCGGCGCCCTTATTTTGGGCGATGAAGATGCCATCACGTCGACGCAAGCCCCTGTGGAAGGATAGCCCATGTTTGCCGGATTACAGCCAGACCAGCTAAAAGGCGCGCTTGAGGCCTTGTTGTTCGTCACCGATGAACCGGTCAACACCATCACGCTGGCCGACATGCTTGAAGTGGAGCCTGCCGATGTGGAATGCGGGCTGGTCGATTTGCGCGCGCAGTTGGAAGAGGAAAATCGCGGCATGGTTGTGCGCGAGGTTGCGGGCGGTTGGCGCCTTTACACCCACCCCGCCTACCACGAACTGATAGAAAAATACGTGCTTTCCTGGGACACGCGCAAGCTTTCCCAAGCGGCACTTGAAACGCTTTCCATCGTGGCCTACAGCCAGCCCATCACGCGCGCCGGCGTGGCAAGCGTGCGCGGGGTCAATTCCGATAGTTCGGTTAATTCCCTGGTGGAAAAGGGCTTGGTGCGCGAAGCCGGCACGGAAACCGCACCGGGCAACCCGGTGCTCTACGCCACAACACAAACCTTTTTGGAAAAGTTTGGCCTGCGTTCGGTCGACGATTTGCCCGATTTGGAAAGCTATGCCCCCGACGACGCCACGCGTGCCTTTATTCGCGATCGCTTAAGTGCCACCCGCATTGACCCCGACGAAGTGATGCTAGCGCCAGACGCTGCGCAGGGTGAAGGTGGGGAAGAAGAAGAGGCGCTGTTTGTATTTGATGCCGATGCTGCGGCCGATGCGCCTGCCGCAACCGGCCCAAGCAATGCGGCCGATGCGCCTGATGCGCCTGATGCAAGCGATGCGGCCTTGCGCCGTGCCATGGGCGATGCCTTGGCGCGCAGCATGGGGGTTGTGGAAAAGATTGATTTTAAGGAACTCCACTTTGAAGATTAATGAAGAGCGCATCGTGGTGATGCGCCTACAGAAATTTTTGGCACGCGCGGGTGCTGCCAGCCGTCGTGGGTCTGAAAACCTTATGAGCGCGGGGCGCGTGCGCGTTAATGGCCAGGTGATAACCGAACTGGGCAGCAAGGTTGACCCGCTTGTCGATGAAGTGATGGTTGATGATGTTGTGGTAAGGCTTGCTGGCACGCCGGTGACCCTGATGCTGCACAAGCCGGCGGGCTATGTGACCACCATGTCTGATCCTCATGCGCGCAAAACCGTGGCCGAACTGGTGCCCACCAAGCTTTACCCCGGGCTTTTCCCCATTGGGCGCCTTGATTGCGATACGACGGGATTGCTGCTTTTTTCCACCGATGGCGATTTGGGCAACCGACTTTTGCACCCCAAACACCACGTGACCAAAGTGTATGAAGCCCTGGTGCAGGGCACGCCTACCCCCGCCCAACTCGATGCGCTGCGCCGCGGCATCGTGCTTGAAGATGGCCTAACGGCGCCGGCGCAAGCCGAACTTATGGGCTCGCAGCGTGGCGACGCGCGCGCCACCAGCCGTGTGCGTGTGGGCATCCACGAAGGGCGCAAACGTCAGGTGCGGCGCATGTTCACCGCGATCAACCACGAAGTTATCACGCTGCATCGCGCCCGCTTCGGCCCGCTTGAACTGGGGGATCTTCCCGAAGGTGGCTGGCGCCAACTGAGCGATGGAGAGCTTGCAAGCTTGTGGGCAGCAGCCGGGCAACAATGCTAAAATAAGGCAAGCAACAAGACAGACGGGCGCAGCCCCGTTTGCCTACCAATAAAGGAGTACGCGCATGTCAACCACTGCAAGGATTGTTACACCCTTGGAAAAACCGCTTGTCGGTTCTTTGCGTGTGCCGGGGGATAAAAGCATTTCTCACCGTGCCATTTTGCTTTCCGCCATGGCGCAGGGCACTTCCCAGCTTTGTGGCGTGCTCGATTCCGAAGATGTGCGTTCTTCCCTGCGTGCCGTTTCTGTGCTGGGTGCCAAGATTTCGCTGGAAAAACAATCCGACGGCAGCTTGGCGGGCGGCATCGAAGGCTGGGGAAGTGCTGGTCCTGTGCAACCCGAAGCCCCTATCGATTGCGGCAATTCGGGCACCACGGCGCGCCTGCTTATGGGCGTGTTGGCACCCTGGGATATAAAGGTAACGCTTACCGGTGACGCCGCACTTGTGCGCCGCCCCATGCGCCGTGTTGTGGCACCGCTTATGAAGATGGGTGTGCATTTTGAACCCGATGGGCAAGAAACGCTTCCGCTTACGCAGCGGGGAAGCGCACGCTTAAAGGCGATCACCTATGCTTCCCCTATGGCATCGGCGCAGCTCAAAAGTGCTATTTTGCTTGCGGGGGTTTACGCGCAGGGCACCACAACCGTCAATGAGCCGGCACCCTCACGCAATCACACCGAACTTATGTTGCCCGAATTTGGTGCGCGCACCACAGCGGGCGTGCGCAGCGCAGCGGTTGCGGGGCCCTGCGAACTTAAGGCCTGCAAGGTGGCCGTTCCCGGCGATCCTTCGTCGGCGGCATTTTTGATTTGCGCGGCAATTTTGCGGCCCCAAAGCAGCATTGTGGTCGAAAACGTCAGCCTGAATACGGCGCGCATTGGCTTTACCCGCACGCTTGAACGCATGGGTGCGCACATCAGCGTGCAGCACAAGGGCACGGCCGGCAAAGAACCCTTCGGCAATATTTCGGCGCGTTACAGCGATCACTTGAAGGGTTGCGAAGTTCCCGCCGACAAAATTGCCAGCATTGTCGATGAGGTGCCGGTTTTGGCGCTTGTGGCGGCGCACGCCACGGGCATGACGATTTTGCGCGGTGTAAGCGAACTGCGCATGAAGGAATCCGACCGCTTGGCGGCGGTTATTGAAACGCTTGAAACTTTGGGTGTAAGTGTGTGGATGCACGGCGACGATCTTTTTATCGAAGGCTGCGGCGATTTTTCGGTGCCCGATAACGCGGTGTTTAATTCCCACAACGATCATCGCCTGGCTATGACCTGGGCCTTAATTGCCCTTACGGGCACAAAACCCGTCACGGTTACTCACTTCGATTCGGTGAAAGTCAGCTACCCTCGTTTTCTGGAAGATTTTGAAAGGCTTACACGATGATAATAGCAATAGACGGGCCAAGCGGTGCGGGCAAATCAACCGTAGCAAAAGCGGTGGCAAAAACCCTAGGGTTTTCCTGCCTTGATACGGGGGCAATGTATCGCAGTATTGCCTGGCAGGCAATGGCAGAAGGGGTTGATTTGGCCGATGGTGAAGCCTTAGGCCAGTTGGCGCGCACAAAAGAAATCACCTTTGGGCATAGCGCGGGCGACCCTGCACCTAAGCGCGTGGCCATCGATGGCCACGATGTTACCGCAGCTATTCGCACGGCCGAAATTGATAAAGCTGTCAGCCCCGTTTCTGCGGCGCCCGAAGTGCGCAGCGCTCTTGTGGCTCAGCAGCAGCGCATTGGCGCGGCGGGCGATTATGTGGTGGAAGGCCGCGATATCGGAACGGTGGTGTTTCCTCACGCCGAAGTGAAAGTGTTTTTGACGGCAAGTGATGAAGAGCGCGCCCACCGGCGCGTGCGCCAAAATGTCGATCGCGGTGTGGGCTCAATCGATTACGCCGAAGTGCTGGCCGATTTGCGCCGCCGTGATGCCTACGATTCCACGCGGGAAACGTCGCCTTTGTGTGCCGCCGAAGATGCCGTGGTGCTCGATTCTACCAACAACTATATCGAAGACATCATCACGCGCATTTGCGCCTTGGCACTCGACCAAAGAAATGCCTGATAATGAGCCTGTTTCTGCCCTGTGAAACCATATGGGATGCGCCGCTTTCCGGCGACGGACCCGAAAAGCAAGGCCCGCATTGGTTGGGCAATATCATCTATGGCTTTTTGGCCTTCGTGTTCAAAATCTGTTTCCGCTACAAAATAGAGGGGCGCGAAAACCTGCGATCAACCAAAGGTGTGTGCGGTGCCGTGCTGGTGGGAAACCACACCTCTTTTCTTGATGTGGTGATGTTTTATCTGGCGGTGCGTCCCGCGCAGTGGGTGCGCTTTATGGGGCGCGACACGCTGTTTACTAACGCGCACGGCTTTGTGGGGCACATTCTTACACGGGTCGGGGCGTTTCCTGTCAAGCGCGATAGTGCCGACCGCACGGCGCTCAAGCGTGCGGCCACCATGCTCAAACGCGGCGAAGTTGTGGGCATGTATCCGGAAGGCACGCGGCGCGGCAAGGGGTCGCAGGTGCCCCAAATGCACAGCGGTGCCGCCTTTGTGGCGCGCATGGGGCATGCGCCCTTTATTCCAGCCACGGTGCGCAACGCCGAAAAAGTGAAGACTAAAGGTTCGTGGCGCATCCATTTTCCGCAGATCAGTGTTGAATTTGGCCAGCCCATTGAAATGTCCGAATTCGATTTCTTGCCACGTGAAGATCGCCTTGAAGCCGCCACCTGGTATGTGATGCGCGAATGCTTTGCGCTTTCGGGGCGCATCCCCGCACAGGAGGTTGCCATGAGTGAATTGTTCCCTGTTTCGCGGGATTTTTCGCAGGAATTTGCCCAGCATCCCATCAAGCGCGGCCTGGCACCACGCGCAAAAGCTGGCACGCACACGTCTGCTACCCCGGGGGATGGTGCCGCATGAAGGTGATCAAGGCTGAATTTGCCGGGGCATGCTATGGCGTGCAGCGCGCGCTCGATTTGGCCCACGCTGCCGTGGCCGATGGCGATAGCGCTTCCACCTTAGGCCCGCTCATCCACAATCCGCAGGTGGTCAGTGCGCTGGATGCCGCAGGGGTCAAGGTGGTCAACACCGTCGATGAAGTGGAAAGCGGCATCGTCATCATTCGCAGCCACGGGGTTACTCCCCAGGTCAAAGCGGCGGCCCAGGCCCACGGGCTGCCCATTGTGGATGCGACCTGCCCCCATGTGGCGCGCGCCCAAAAAGCGGCGGCCACCTTGGCGCGCGCGGGTTGCTTGGTTATGGTAGTGGGCGAAGCAGGTCACCCTGAAGTGGAAGGCCTGTGTGCCTATGCCGCCGAACAGGGGGCTGAAGTGGTGGTGGTGTCGGGCGTTGATGACATTCCGCACAGCCTTGCCGAACCGGTGGGCATTGTGGTGCAAACGACGCAGGCGCGCGAAACGCTCGATGCCGTTATTGCCGCCTTGCAGGCACGGGGCATCACGCCCACGGTGAAAAATACCATCTGTTTCGCCACGCGCCAGCGCCAAGATGCGGCGGCTGACCTGGCAGATAAAGCGGATGCCTTCGTTATTATCGGTGGCCGCAATTCATCGAACACAACGCGCCTTTACGACATTTGCAAGGCCACCTGCGAAAAATCCTTCCATATCGAAACGCCTGATGAAATTGATCCCGCTTGGTTTGAGGGCTGCACCGCTATCGGCGTCAGCGCGGGCGCTTCCACCCCCGAATACCAGATAGATGCCGTGATAGCCAAGCTTGAGGCGCTCTAAACCCCCGGGGCAATTAAGTCCGCAGCTCGTAGGTGGCACCTTGCATTTGGCACCCCGCACCCCGCACCCCGCACGTGGGATGGCGGCGCGAATATGTGGCTTTTGCACCTTGGGTGGCGGGGCGCTGCCTTTCTTGTTATCATCTTGCCTACGGCCTAAAGCCGTGAAAGGAAGGTGCATATGCTTAACACAAACACACTACGCACTGATTTCTCATTCAAGCGCATTTTCGTTCTTTGTACGCTCACACTCGCTCTGGCTTTTTTGGGCGTGCCCGTATCTTCGGCCTATGCCGTTACCGCCGCCGAAAAACAGGCGGAAGCCACGCTTGTCATGCAAAAAATTGATACCTTACAAGGCGATTTGAACGTGGCCAATGCCGATTACAACAAGGCTCTTGGCGAACACGACAGCGCACAAGCTGCCATGGAACAGGCGCAAGCACGTGCCACCGCTGCCGAAAAGCGCATCGGTGAACTGCAGGTTCGCCTGGGCAATCGTGCCAGCAGCATGTATAAGGGCGGCAGCTCTTCGTTTCTTGATGTTTTGCTGGGGGCATCCTCTTTCGATCAATTTTTAACTGCCTGGGACATGATGGACAAGATTTCAGCCCAAGATGCCGGCATGGTGCAGGAAAGCAAAGATTTGCGTGCCGAAGCAGAAGCTGCTCGTGCGGAATATTCCACACAAAAAGATAAAGCCTCTGCCGAAATGGCAAAGTCAAAAACGCTCAAAGATCAAATAGCAAGCACCCAAGAAACGCTGCGCGGTGAAGTAGCCAAAATCACGGCCGAAGCAGCCGAGCTGCAGGCGCAAGAAGATCTTGCGGCCGAACAGGCGGCTGCTGCAAAAGCTGCCGCTGAAAAGGCGCAACAAAACAATAGTGGCGGTGGCGGTGGCGGCAGCAATTCAGGCTATGTGCCCGGTGGCGGTGGAGGTTCTGCCATCGTGGGCAACGGTCAGTTTGCACACCCCTGCCCCGGCGCTTCGCTTTCCAGCGATTTTGGCTGGAGAAGTTTCGACAACTCTTTTCACAATGGCATCGATTTGGCAGCAGGGGAGGGTACGCCCTACTACGCCGCGGCTGATGGCACGGTGATTATTGCGGGCTATTCCGGTTCTGCAGGCAATTGGATTGTCATATCGCACGGCGGTGGCCTGGTAACGAAATACATGCACTCTTCGGCCATTTATGTGAGTGCGGGCCAGCAGGTTTCCAAAGGCCAAAACATCGGTGCTGTGGGCAACACGGGCAATTCCTTTGGCGCTCATTTGCACTTCCAAGTTGAAGAGGGCGCTTCCGGTTGGTCGGGCTCGCCGGTCAACCCCTACAAGTACCTTTAATGGCAGCAGGCGCGTTTTGGTGAACACAAACCCGCGCCCCCTTGCTGCATCCGCGCCACCGGTCGCACACATTGCGGCCGTGGCGGCGCTTAGTCCCGCCGATGATGCGGGCTTTACCCCAGGCTGTGTGCTCACTGCCGTTGACGGCCACCCCCTGCGCGATATTATTGATTGGCGCTGGTTTTCTGCTGAAGATGCCATCAGCGTTTCCTACCAAGACGAACAAGGTGACGCCGGCGTGGTGTGCCTTGAGCGCGATGCGGGTGAAGATTGGGGATTTTCTTTCACCGAAGCCTTGTTTGACAAGGTGAAACTGTGCCGCAATGCCTGCACATTCTGCTTCATGCGGCAGCTTCCCGAAGAAGCGCGCGATTCTTTGGTGCTGCGCGACGACGATTTTCGCCTGAGTTTTTTGCAGGGTACCTTTGTGACCTTTACCAACTTAAGCGCCGAAGATGAAGCGCGCATTATTGAGCAACACATTTCACCCCTGCGCTTTTCCTTGCATGCCACAACTCCTGAACTGCGCCGCTCGCTGATAGGCAAGCACGCAGCACACGGTCTTGCGGCCTGCGAGCGCCTGCTTGCGGCGGGTATTGAAGTGCACGCGCAGATAGTGCTGGTGCCCGGTGTTAACGATGGTGCAGAACTTGATGCGACGCTTACCTGGGCTTATAACCACCCGGGTATCTTGAGCATCGGCATTGTGCCGGTGGGCTTCACCAAGCATCAAAGTACCTTCACCGAAAGCTTCAACGATAGCGCTGCCGCCCGCGCGGTTATAGCCTGCATCGAGCCTTTTCAGCGCCGTGCGCAAGGCCAGCGCGGGTGTACCTGGGTGTATGCAGCCGATGAATTCTACCGCAACGCCTATCCGGATGATCTGCTTGAACATCTGCCTCCCACCAGCCATTATGGCGATTTTGCCATGTTTGAAGATGGCATTGGCATCATCCGTTCGTTCGTGGACGATTGGGAACAATCGGGGGATTTGATTGCCCAGCTTGCCCGCAAGCTTGCGGCGGCCGATACGCGCATTCATTTCGTGATTGGCACGGCGCAGCGTGAGTTTTTCATCCCTCTTGTGGCGGCAAGCCCCCTTGCGGGAAGGCTGATCCCTTTCCCGGTGAAAAACGATTATTTCGGCGGCAATGTTGATGTGACGGGCTTGCTGTGTGGCTGCGATATCAAGGCGGCAATCGCCGCTGCCGCACCCACCTTGCAGCGCGCCGTTATTCCCGAAGTGGTTTTTAATGATGATGGTGTGACGCTGGATGATATGACATTAGCAGATATTATGCACGGTTCCTCAGTGGGGATAAGCGTGGTATCCTGTAACCCATCAGAATTCTTGAAAGATGTAAACTCGCTGATGAGAGAATGAAGGAAGAGCTATGCCCTTACCTATTGTTGCCGTTGTGGGTCGCCCCAATGTCGGTAAATCAACTTTCGTCAATCGTATCGCCCAGGCAGACGAAGCGATCGTACACGAAATGCGCGGGGTTACCCGCGACCGCTCATATCATGAAGCCGATTGGAACGGCGTGCATTTCACGTTGATCGATACCGGTGGCATCGAAATGAGCAACACCGATGCGTTCCAAGGTTCCATCAGAAGCCAGGCCTTTGCCGCCACCCAGGAAGCCGATTTGATTTTATTTTTGGTCGATGGCAAAACGGGTATCAACGTCGATGACGAAGAGGTTGCCCGCATTTTGCTGCGCGGCGCCAAGCCTGTCATGCTTATCGTCAACAAAATGGATACGCCCAACAAAGATGACGAAATGTGGGAATTTTGCCGTCTGGGCTTGGGCGATCCGTGGCCGGTTTCTGCCATGCATGGCACAGGAACGGGCGACATGCTTGATGATCTGGTAAAACTCCTGGAAGAGTTGCCTCCCTCTGCGGCCGATGCCCCCCTTGATTCCATCAGCGTGGCCATCATTGGCCGGCCAAATGCGGGCAAAAGCTCGCTCACCAACATTTTGGCGGAAAACACGCGTTCCATCGTATCGGATGTGGCGGGCACCACGCGTGATGCCATCGATACCACCATCGAACACGAAGGCCAATCCTACACCATCATCGACACCGCCGGCCTGCGTCGCAAAAGCCAGATCGACGAAGATGTGGAATACTATGGTTTTGTGCGTGCCATGCGCGCCATCGACCGCGCCCAGGTGGCGCTGTTGGTTATAGATTCCACCCTTGGCCTGACCGACCAGGATCAGCGTGTGGCCGGTTTTGCCGCCGAACGCGGATGCGCCATGGTTGTGGTGTTGAATAAATGGGATTTGATTGAAGGCCCCGAAGCAAAAGCTGAAATCCGCGAACTTATTGAAGATCGCCTCGGTTTTGTGGGCTACGCGCCGGTCATTGCCATTTCGGCGTTAACGGGCAAAAGCGTCAACCGCATTTGGGGTGCGCTCAACGAAGCATTTGCCAACTATTCCCAATCCGTTTCCACCAGTCGCCTCAACGCCTGGTTGCAAGAAATTCGCGATTTTGGCCACACGATCAGCCAGGGCAAGAAGCTGCTGCGCGTGAAGTATGTCACGCAGACAGAAACCTGCCCGCCGCAGTTCACCTTCTTCGCCAATCATCCCGAAATTGTGGACGATAATTTCAAGCGTTATCTGGAAAACAGGATGCGTAAGGCCTTCAAGTTTGAAGGTACGCCCATCTACTTTAAATTCAAGCGTAAGGATTAGAGAAGTACATGATGCAACACATTCTTATTCTCATCGCGGTGTTTGCTGCGTCTTTTTTGTTGGGATCGATTCCCTTTGGCGTCATTATCTCAAAGGTGTTCTATAAAACTGACATTCGCGAACACGGGTCGGGCAATATCGGCACCACAAATGCCATCCGTACCATGGGTAAAGTGGGCGGCTATTCGGTGTTTGTGCTCGATTTTGGCAAAGGCATCGCTTCG